>JBDRUL010000023.1:8164-10608 GCA_039801305.1 Caldifarciminota bacterium
CGATGGAAGATCCGTAAGTTCCCGGTAGTGAGTAGCAAAAAGAGTCTTGGGAGCCGGCCGGCCGCGTTCAGCCATGACTTCACCGTGCAGATACTCGACCGTTGCCCATGCAATTGCCAAACCGTCGTTGGTTGATGTTCCCCTTCCCACTTCGTCCAGTATGACCAGGCTGCGGTCAGTGGCGTTGTTGAGGATGTTTGCCGTCTCAGTCATTTCCGCCAGAAATGTGGAAACGCCTCTTGCCAGATCGTCAGAGGCACCTATGCGGGTGAATATCCTGTCCACGACGCCGATGCGGGCACTGTCAGCGGGAACAAATGAGCCGACCTGCGCCATTATCGTGATGAGCGCGGTCTGACGCAGATAGGTGGACTTGCCTGCCATATTGGGCCCGGTAATGATCAGAATCTGCTGAGACTCAGTATCGAGACGAGTATCGTTCGGTACAAATGGTTCAGACATTACTGCCTCGACCACCGGATGGCGGCCAGCCTTGATCTCTATTGCGGTCGAATCGTCTACTTCTGGCCGTACATACCGCCGCAGGCGGGCGACTTCAGCAAGGCTGCAGACGGCATCCAGTTCAGCCACTATCCTGGAGAAGTCGAGCAGCTGTTCAACCTCAACAGCCAGCCGGCGCCGCAGTTCAAGGAAAATCTCCTGTTCCAGCGCAGTGATGCGCTCTTCGGAATTAAGAACCCTGGCCTCGTATTCCTTGAGTTCAGGCGTCACGAACCGCTCAGCATTGAGCACTGTCTGGCGCCTCACATATGTTTCAGGCACCCGGTGCAACCATGACTTGGTAACCTCGATGAAGTAGCCAAATACCGAGTTGTACCGGATCCTCAGGTTTGGTATGCCCGTACGTTCACGTTCCTGAGCCTGAAGCCTGGCAATGAAATCCTTGGCGCCGGCTGCTGCCTGACGGAGCTCATCGAGCTCATTGCTGACTCCGGAGCGAATGAGTCCGCCTTCATTTGTTGCCAGTGGCGGGTCGTCGACAAGTGTGCGGCTGATGGCATCAACCATGGACTGGTAGTCGCCGATTCCACCCTGCAGCCGCTGCAGGAGTCTACTGCTGCAGTCGGCAAGCTGGGAGCGGATACGCGGGGCGGTAGTCAGCCAGTTGCGCAGGCTTATCAGCTCTCTGGGATTTGCTCTCTCCAGGGCAATGCGACTGGCGACCCTCTCGATGTCGGCGATGACACCAAGTGTTTCCTGCAGAGTGTTCAGCGGTGAACCTGCCCGGACGAGTTCAGACACAGCGTCCTGCCGTTCGCGGATCAGCGACACCGAAAGCAGGGGATTGAGAACCCATCGCCGCAGCAGCCGGGCTCCGGCTGGAGTACGGGTACGATCAAGAACACCAAGCAGAGTCGCCGGTACCCTGGAACTCTGATCTTCTGGACGGATTCGCTCCACAAGCTCCAGGTTCCGGCGTGAGAACTCGTCGAGATAGAGGTACTCGGTGCTGCGGTAGGGGATAAGCCGGCGCAGATGAGAAAGCCGTGAACGCTGGGTCTGTTCAAGATAGGCAAGTGCGGCACCGGCAGCACAGATACCCTCAGTCATCTCGCCCACGCCGAAGCCGTTCAGGGTGGCAACACCAAAATGGCTGGCGAGCCGGTCAAATGCGAAATCCTGGGTGAAGTAATAGTCATCCAGTCTGGTGATCGGCAGATTCGGGGGCAGACTGTCCATATGAACCGAACGAGCAAGCAGGACTTCTCCGACTGACAGCCGGCGCACCTCCTCACCCAGCTGGTCTGTCTGGACTTCGCCAACACCGAACTCTCCGGTCGAGACATCGACAAAGGCTATTCCGCAGATCTCACCTGCCGGTGAGAGCGCCACCAGATAGTTGTTCCGGCGCTCGGGCACCAGACCGGGCCGGGTAACCGTGCCCGGGGTAATGACCTCGACCACTTCCCGATGGAATATGTTCCTGCCGCCTGAAGGTTCTTCCAGCTGGTCACAGACAGCAACCTTGAAACCTTTGGCTACCAGCCTGGCGACATAGGTGTCAAGGGAGCGTGCCGGCACACCAGCGAGCGGCACGTCATTGCCGGGTCCGTGCGGTCGAGACGTCAGAACCAGATCAAGCGCCTGCGCAACAACCGGTGCATCTTCGTAGAAAGTTTCGTAGAAGTCGCCTACACGAAACAGCAGAATTGCGTCTTTATGCTGCTCCTTGATCCGTCGGTACTGCTCAAGCAGCGGAGTGAGTCTGGCGGTCATCTACTGTCGCCAGTTCGGTGAGTAACTCCTGTACTTTCTGATTATCTGCCTGCCCTGACTCCAGCAATGCCAGAATCGCTTTCACTGCTACACCGGCATTGCCTGATCTGACCGTCCGGCGCAACAGCCGCACCGCATCAGCCGACCGCTCCATCTTCAGATAGATGGCTGCCAGTGCTGCTACCAGCCCCATATCGTCGGGTACG
>JBDRUL010000024.1:0-10541 GCA_039801305.1 Caldifarciminota bacterium
CCATGGTATACCGATGATGACCCCGGGCAGAAGAATCAGCGAGTGCAGGAACGGGTACTGTGAATACCAGCGACCGTTGTTGATAATATGGGTGTAGTCAAAGAAGTCCGGGAACGGCGGTGACGGCAGATAGAGCCTGCCGGTGGCAAAGATGCGCGCCTGAAAAAGCTGGGATATCGAGTCCTGAATATGGGGCATATGCTCGAAGACGAAGAATGAGATGAGGTTCGTGATGAGAAAGGTGAAACCGGCAGCAAGAAGCAGAAACCGCCGGGTCTGCAGGCGCATCAGCCAGCTGTAGAGACCTCGGGCAGGCTGGTCAAGAAAGCGCAGCCGGGGATAGATGCCGATGATGAGCAGGATGAAGCCACTTGTCGCAAGGCTCACATACAGGACAAGGGCGGTGCCGGTCTCGTGGGGTTTGGCGGTTATGTAGTCCCAGGGCATGAGTGTGAAGAGAAGATAGGCTAGGGTTGCGGCAAGGGGCAGCGCAGTACCTATCTCCTGCCAGGGGGCGGTGACTGCCCGACGGAAGGCAGGAAACCCGAGAGCCACGCCGGCGACCAGTAGTGCCAGCCCGGCAAGCAGCCACCAGAGTGGGAAGTAGCGGTACTGTCCGACCGGCATCCAGGGATGGCGTATGAAAACCTTTGACTGGCCGAGGTACTCGAAAAATGTGGTGGCGTTTGCAGGCGTGTCGGCAGTCCGGATGAAGACCAGCGGCTGACCTTGGTAAGGCGGGTAATGGTCAGCAAAGATCAGGCCGGTTGGTTTCGAAGAGAAGGCGGAATAATTGGCAAAGACGGCGATGGCGAGCAGCACCGCGCCAAGGATGGTGGCAACCGTGCGCAGCGGAAGGGTCTTTTCCGACTGACCCGCCAGACTTGGTGACGTCTTCTTCAAGGGGTTTGATTATAGCCACTGACCCGGGACTAGTGAATAGTGATCTGCCGTCCGGCTTCGCTCCCTACTGCCCGCCAGCCGCCGCACCGTAGCGGTAGTGGTAGTAGTGGTACCGGTAATAGCCGTAGCGGGCAGAGGTTTTCACCTGATTTGCTACTACGCCAAGCAGTTTGGCGCCGGTCTGGCAGAGGAGCCGACGGGCTTCGGCGAGCGCACGGGAGTCGGTTCGACCCATACAGCTGACCAGAATTACGCCGTCCACCCGGGAGGCAAGTACCGTTGAATCCGCCGAGACGAGTACCGGTGGAGAGTCGATGATTATGATGTCCCAGCTGGACTCAATCTGTTTGAGGAAACTGGCAAACTGGACAGAGTTCAAGAAGTCTACTGGTGACGGCGGGGTGGTGCCGCTGAAGATGGCGGAGAGGTTTTCCACCAGTTCAGAGTGGATAGCCGAGTCAAGCGGAACTCTCAGGATGCAAGTGTCGGTAAGTCCCGGTTTCTTGTGCCGGTGCCATAGCTTATGGAGGGCGGGTTTGCGCAGATCGGCGTCGATGAGCAGAGTCCTTTTCCCGGACTGGGCAAAGACCGTGGCGAGGTTGGCAGCGACAGTTGACTTGCCTTCTGCCGGACCCGCTGAAGTAATCAGCAGTGTGCGGCAGGGCTTGTCTCCGGCTGCGAACTGGACACTGGTTCTGAGCACACGGAACGACTCGGCTTCGGTTGAGTCGGGTCGGGTCGCTGCCAACACACCGTCTGCGGCGGCAGAGATGCGCGGGACACTGGCGAGCACAGTTGAGCCATGACGGACTATGTCCACAGGTTGCCTGATGACGGTATCAAAATAGTCCACGGCAAAGACCATGGCGAGGCTCAGCGCCAGTCCCAATAGCAGAGCAAACACAGCGTTGCGGAAGTGGTTGGGTCTTATCTTAACTCCCCAGCGCGGGGCATCCACCATGGTTACCGTAGAGAGCCGGCCGGCTTCCTGAATGCGTGTCTCTTCATAGCGCTGGGCGAGGAGCGTGTGGACTTGGCGGTCAACTTCCAGATTGCGGGTCAATCGGGCAAGAGTACGCTCCTGAGCGGGCAGGGAGTTGAGGGCAAGGTCATAGCTGTCGCAGGTACGCTTGAGTTCAGCTTCGGCAGCACGCAGGCGGGCAAGTTGCGAGCGCAGCTCGGCCACCCGGGAACCGGCATCCTGGACTATTCTGGTGCCGTCCACAGCGCCGCTCGGTGTGAACAGTCCGACGGCTTCGCCTTCAAGACGGTGTTTAAGTGCGCTGATACGGGCTTCGATAGTCCGTACCCTAAGGCTTGTGTCGGCATAACCCTGAATCAGGAGTCCGGCCTTCTCGGTTTCGAGCCGGCTGAGCTCGGCGCGCAGACCAGCTACCACAGGCAGTGCGACTCTGTCAATGCCGGCACCCAAGCTCTCAGTAGAACCGGTGAGCATGCTGGCAAGCCAGCCCAGCTCCTTTTCGCAGGCTTCGCGTTCGGCGCGTGTCTGTTCGTATGTTGCCAGTAGCCGGGTCTGGCGCTCGACCAGCGCACGTGTTTCTTCTGGGAGATCGACCAGACGTTGGGCACGTTTGAAGTTCTCCAAAGCGGCTTCAGCAGAATCGAGCCGGGCGCCGACAACCGCGAGCTGGGAGCTGACAAAGCTCTTGACAGCGCTGATGTCTGCTCTTGTCCGCTCGAGGTTCATCTCCTGGTAGGCGTCGACGTAGGCGGCGCAGAGTGTCCGGGCGAGCTCCGGATCGGGCGCGACCACGCTCAGCCGGATCATATCGGCATCACGAACCGGCCTGGCTGAGACCCAGCGTACAAGTGATGCAGCAGGGTCTGTGAGGTTGATTAGAGAGAGCTGGCGTCTGGCGGCTGAAGCATCCGCCGTGGAGCACCGGGCGGTGATGGTCTGCAGGACGCGCTCTGCCAGCGCGTAGCTCTTTAGCAGCTCGATGTGGTTTGCTAGGTTCGGTCGCCGGCTCAAAGTTCCGGAGGGCTGCCCCAGCAGATAGGCAGGGTCGGCAGTGATTCCGTCCTGATTTACAAGCAACGTGGCGTTGGCACGGAAGAGGGGGGGTTCCCTGAACCCGGCCAGAAACACCAGCAGAACACAGGCGGCAAATGTGCCGATCAGGAGCCACCGACGACGAAGAAGCGTGTCCCAGTATGCTCGGACCGTTTCAGTGTGAACCAGGGATGATTCTGAACTTCTGTTTTCCATAGTTACCTACCTTTCATAGCCATAGCAGCTGTATGCTGCTCTTTGGTGGTTCAACCAGCTGTCGGCAGCTGCTCACTCTCTACCTGTTCTCCTTACGGCCTCTGCCAGTGTCGCGCAGACCTTTTCAACTGCTCTGCGGCTGAGTCGAGCATGGAACGGCAGTGCAATAGTTCGGTCACCGGCGGCTTCGGCAACCGGGAAGTATCCACGGCAGAATCCGAACTCGCGGCGATAGAATGGTTGAAGATGGATCGGCCGGAAGTAGTCGCTGCACTCAATACCACAGCTGCGCAGATAACCCAGGATTCGGTTTCTGTCAGCACGGGTGAAGTTCTCATTCAATCGGATGCAGTAGACGAACCAGCTGGCGACGGTGCCGGCTTTCTCTATCGGTGGGATGATTCCGGGTATCGTTTTCAGACAGCGAGCGTACATCCGGGCAACCGCGCGGCGACGGATAAGGATCTTCTCCAGCCGCTGCATCTGCGCACAGCCCAGAGCGGCGGAAAGTTCGTCAAGGCGATAATTGTAGCCGAGGCGAACGTGCTCAAGCCATGTTCCTGCGCAGGCACGCCTGCCCTGGTTTGCCATGCTCCGGCAGAGTTCGGCAATCCGCCGGGAGTCGGTAACAATCATCCCACCCTCGCCGGTGGTGAGCTGCTTGTTGGGATAGAAGGCGAAGGCCGCAGCACCGGCAAATGATCCGCATCTCCTGAGCTGCGGACTGCCCGGGTTTGAATATACTCCTGCGCCCAGGGCTTCGCAGGAGTCCTCTATCAGGTACAGACCGTGTCTTTTGGCGATGTTCTGCAGTGCGGGCCAGTCCGCCGGGTGGCCGAATACATCTACGGCAAGTATCGCCCTAGTCCGGGAGCCGATCCGTTCTTCGACCAGTGCCGGGTCAATACAGAGAGTAGCGGGTTCGATGTCGCAGAACACCGGTCGGACGTGTTCGTAGAGCAGACAGTTTGCCGAGGCAATGAAGCTAAAGGGGGTTGTGATTACTTCGTCGCCAGAAGTAAGTCCAAGTGCGCGTACTATGAGATGAAGTGCGGCAGTTCCAGAGCTGACACCAACTGCGTAAGGCATTCCAACATATTCAGCGACCATTCTTTCGAATCTGGCGGCGAACGGACCCAGCGCCAGCCGGCCAGAATAGAGAGCTCGCCTGACCGCTGTCAGCTCGTTGACGCCGATCCATGGTTCGGAAAGGGCTATGCTATCCACTGCTACCTCCCAGAAGCAGAATTCCAGCGATAACCGAAAAGGACTGGATCACCAGCAACAGCAGCGTGACCTGCGGAACCGGTATCCCGTGCTGATGCAGGATGTCGTACAGATGTTCGCGGTCGCCGGCGAACATGTGGCGGCGTCTGAGCAGACGTCTGACGATGACAAATATCAGCCCCGGCAAGGGCATACCTGTAAGCAAGACTGTGCCTGCAGCCAGCCGCAGGGAGACGGAATGGGAGACAACCGCCGGCGGGCGCATCATAGTCGTTAACCCGAAACATGCGATAAGCATGCCCAGCATATGGCTGCCGCTGTCACCCAGAAACACCTCTGCCGGGTGCCAGTTGAGGAGTACGAAGCCGGCGAGGGCGATCGAGAGTAGGAGAGCAATTAGCGAATCAGTAAGGTATCCTGAACGGTAGAAGACGACAGCGAAGCCCAGACACGATAGCGCTGCCTCGCCCGCACAGAGACCGTCCATACCGTCCTCGAGGTTGAACGCGTTCATGGCTACAAGCATGAAAGCGGCGACTGCCGGCAGAGGGAAGGCAAGCCGAATCCCGTTGATTCTGGCGGAGAAGATCGCTGCTAGTGCTGCACAGGTTTGTAGAGCCAGCTTCGGGAAGACGTGGGTAGCAGCAGACGGACTTCGCCGCTTCCAGTAGATATCATCGAAGAGCCCGGCAATCAGGGCGGCTACGCCGGCAAGAATGTACCAGAGTTTTCCACGACCGATGATGCCGCAGACTGCAGCGAGTACTGAAAGAAGAGCAATGCCGCCGGTCAGCGGAACCGGCTGTCGATGGGTTTTCAGTGGAATCCCCACCGGGTCACACCAGCCTACACGTCGTGCCAGAACCGCAAGACCGGCATTCAGACCGAGAGATGCTGCCAGAATCAGCCCGGGCAGGGGAGCGGCGAGATCAGAAGACATTGGTTTCTGAACCTATCACTGGCATCCTGCCTGGTCTGCGCCGGTAGGACAGGAGCATACATCGGGAGAACAGCGCCCGGAGTGAACCGATGCCGTAGCTTGAGTGAAGCACTGGAAACAGAAGACAGATGGTAGCGAAGAGTTTCAGACGGGAGACAGGACGCGTCTGATTGACTATGCTCCTTCTGATGAGCTGAAGAGAACTCGTTACCACCAGCCCGAGGTAGACCGTAACCAGTGCTGAGAGCAGAATCGCGGGTATGAAAGAGAAGAGGGAGCCGACGGTCAAAAGCAGACCGCTGGCAGCAGCAAATCCCGGCACCAGATGGCGTGGTCTTATTCCCGGGTTCAGAAGAGGCGAACCACGTCGGTGAGCAGAGCGAAGACAGGTGACCGACCAGAATCCGTTGGCAAAGGCATAGCGGCAGAGCCCAGCGATGGTTGCACGGGCGGTATAAAAACTCTTTATCCCTGGATCAAGCAGCAGCCTTAGTCCTGCCCGACGCAGCCTTGTGTTAAATTCGATGTCCTGATTGCGGATGAGGTTCTCGTCAAACAGTCCGATTCTTTCGAATACTTCACGGCGGTATGCTGGGCAGCTGGCAGTGTCCGCGGGCTCCGGAGCGGCCTCGGCAGGTCGGGTCAGCCTCATTCTGGAGCCACCCACCCCAAGGCGGGACGAAAGTACGAGAGAAATGGCTCTGGCGACAAGCGTGTTGGCACCAGGGAGCGTGACTGCCATGCTGCCTACCGCGTCGGCCGAGTATCGCGCCATGGTTGCCAGCGCGCCGGAGACATAGTTGCTCGAGTAACAGGTGTGGGCGCCAAGCGTGAAGACCACGTCCCCGGTGGCTGCCCTGATTCCCATGTTCAGTCCCTTAGGCGTTATCCGATCAAGGTTCTGCAGGATGTGGACACGGAAACCCGGTTGCCTTGAACTTAGGAACTGCTCGACCGCAGCGAGGGTACCGTCACTGCTCATGCCATCGACGATGATCAGTTCGATCAGGTGCGCCGGATAATCCTGCTGCACCAGTGAATCGAGCACCTTCGGAATCGTGTCGGCTTCGTTCCGGCAGGGAATTACTAGGCTCACAACCGGCAGCCAGCGGTCAGACATTGCTCGCAGAGTCATGGACGCGCCAGTCGTAGTAAGTTCCGTCGGCAATGTCGGCAAAAAAACGAATGCCATAACGCCGCAGCAGGTCGCGGAGCTTTTCGGTCACAGCATCGGCAGTGCCGGTAATTCGCTTTTCGTCTAACAGGAATCGTACCGGCTCTTGAGTTGAGCCGGAGAAGCCTGATTGATCTCGAAAGACCTCGATTGCGCCCGTCTGATAGCGGATGGTGCAATCGGGCAGGCGGATTACCAGTTCTGACTCGATGAACTCGGCTGGTTGACGAGTGAAATCTGAGAGGATTGCGGCTGCAGTTCTGAACAGGTCAGCAAGGAAAATCTGCCTTTCGTTCTCGCTGAGCGGCCTGGGAAACGCATTCTCTCGGATGATGCGGCAGGGAACGCCGGCAGCCAGTGCACCTTCCGGAATGCTGCGCGTGACCACTGAGCCGACACCAATGACCGCATTTCTGCCGATGGTTACCCCGGGGTTTATGACAGCACCGGGAATCCAGCAGTTGTCGCCTATTGTTATCGGAGCGAAGGCTACCGGAAATCCGGCGAGACCTGACTGATAGGCGCCATGAGTGAATATGGCGCTGCCGGTACCGATGCCGACCTCATTGCCGATGCTTACCTTCCGGGCAGTGTTCACAAATGTCCGCATTCCCAGATGCAGCCAGTAGCCGGCAGAGAGTTCAGAATGGACTTCTGCCCAGGAGCCCCCACCGATGCGTACCTGTGGTCCGGTCCAGAGTTCCCTGCCCACAGTTGCCCGGCGCACGTCCCAGACGTTTCCCTTGCCCAGCGAACAGCGGTCACCAAGCTGCAGGTATTCCTTGATGGTGATGAGCGTGCCTTCGCCGATGCGGCAGTGATGTCCGGTCTGCAGCTGTGCGCCCTGGATACAAACACCTGCTTCGATGATCGTCCCTTCACCGAGAAAGAGTCGGTCGCAATCGATCCGGGAACCGGTCTTCACCAGACAGCCGGCACCAGCAGACAAGCAGCGGCAGTTGACCTGCGCACCCGGTTCAATTCTGAGCTCGTGTTCCATCGTCAGCCTCCGTTTCTGTGGTTCTCGCCGCAATGAGACGGCACGCTGTTCCAGCACCAACGGATCACCTCGAATGCTTCGGCAAATTCGCAGCCAGCCTGGACACCCCTGACACGGGCAAGCCCACGTATGAATTCGGGGCTGGTATAGGCGCGGAACCGCTGTGATTCGTAGCAGGCAAGGCTTTCGACCTTCCGGCTGATATGCCGCTCTTCCAGTCGAACGAAACAGGCGTGGCGGAAGGTGATAGTGTTCATCGGCAGTTCGTAACCCAGAACGGTGATGTGCTTGAACGCGCGCACTCCTTCCTGACAGACCACCTGATGGTCTTGATGTATGTCTGAAGTGGCCGGGACAAAGAGCAGGTCTGGTCTTATCTGCTGGCGGAGCCGGACGAGAGTTTCGAGTATCTCCTGCCGGACTTGAGGAAAGTGCCGCACACGGAAAGAGAGAAGCTGGTGATTCTCCTGTCTTATTCCTAGTCGGCGGCTTGCAGCCAGGTTCTCGGAGCGGAGCACATCAGAAGGGAATCCAGCCGGCACTGACTCTTCGCAGGCAGAGAAAGCGACGTAGTAGACATCGGTTCCTTCCTCGATGAGTCGGGCTAGAGTTCCGGAACAGCCGAACTCATCGTCGGTATGGGCACCAAGAAAGAGCACGCGGGAGAAGGTGATCATGGGTGAAGAGCAGGTTGAAACCCGGTGCGCGGGTTGAGAAGTTTCCGATAGACAGTCAGCAGTCTTTCACCTTCCGCAGTCCAGTTGTAGCGCTCAGCGACTGCACGGCGGCCGTTTTCGCCGAGCCGGCGGCAGAGAACCGGATGGCGGGCCAGGAACTGAAGCACTCTGGCGATTGCTGACGGATCGAGCGGGTCAACGCAGAGGCCGCACCGGCTTGACCTGACGATTCTGCGGAACAGCGGAAAGTCGGAGACAATGACCGGAAGTCCGGCAGCCATGAACTCAAAGAGCTTCACCGGCAGACTTTCCAGATGACGGAGCAGGGGCAGGGAACAGACCAGTCCGGCATCACAGGTAGAGTAGATCTCCCAGACCTGCTCGTGCGGAACCGGCTCGATGTGAGACACCAGTTGCCAGCCGGGAAGGTTCTTCAGAAAATCGCCATAGGACTCAGGGACGAAACGACCGGCGAGCAGCAGCCGGAACTCGCGGGACAAGTCCTTGGCAAGGATACCCATCGCCTGTACCAGACTCGTTATCCCCCGGGCTTCGGTTAGTGTGCCGGCAAGATGAACGGCAGTAAATGACGCCTTACGTCTGACACCGGATACTGAAGGGCAGGAGGCGTCACGGCGGAAGCGTTGGGCGCTGCTCCAGTCCGGTAAGTTCCGCACGACCGAGGCGCGTGTCTGCGGAAAGCGCCGGGCAATCGATTCGGTGGCACAGACTGTGTGATCAAAGAGCCGACTGCAGACCAGTTCGAGGATGCCCACGAGCCAGGCGATTGGCCGGCGCAGAAATTGTGGCAGATAGTGTTTGGAGAGTATCTGCTGTGGATAGTCTTCGTGGACATCATATATTACCCGGTAACCGATGGTCTTGAGGATCAATCCCAAGGGAAGGAGTTCAGGGTCGTGGATGTGGCAGATCTGGCAGCGGCTGCGTATGACGGTCATGAGAAGCAGCAAAGGAGCAACCAGCCAGCGGAGAAGAATGGAGAGCGGTCGCCGATCCGCTCCGGGATGCGCAGGGATGGGAAGCTGGACAATAGAAAGCAGCGAACAGCGGGCAGGCAGCGGTTGAGCTGTCGCCGGCCCTGCCAGAGTCAGCCGGTAGCCGGCAGCTAGCAGAGTCTGTGCCTGTTTGTGGAATATTCTGGAGTCGGTAAGCGGGTGTACCGAAGTGAGCATACAGACTGACATCTTTAGACTCATCCTGTTGATGCTGCCCAGCGGGAACTGGCAAGCGCCAGCGCTGAGAAGAGTAGCCGGTTGTCATTCAGGTCACCGGAGAAGAGCGCATTGAACAGGAAGTAGCCGGTTATTGCCAGCAGGGTTAATGTGATTGCCGTGTTATGGTTTGCTGCACGCAGCATCCGAACAGGCGAGTTCAGCCCGGACAAGAGCAGAAGTACCAGCGCGGCAAGACCGATGAGACCGAGTTCAGAGGCGACCTCAAGCAGGATGTTGTGCGGATAGTCACCTCTGACCGAGTCCGGTTGGCCGTAACTGCTGCTGAAAGAACCGATACCGCCGCCGGTAAGGGGATGCTCGAAGAACTGCTCGAGTGCGACGGCGGCTCGCTCGGTACGGGTGCGGGCAGTGACTGTGAGCGGACCCGAAAGGGTACGCGTGAGTCGCTGGTTCATCGTTTCGACTGCCGCCGGCATAATGAACGATATCGCGGCGACGGTGGTGATAAGCAGAGCTGTTGCTGTAAGCAGATATCGCCTTCCCCGGCGGATGGCCAGCGTAACCCCTGCCACCAGAGCCCCGGTGCCTAACAGGCTGACCAGACTGCCACGGCTTCCTGAGGAAAGAAGCCCGGCTATGAGCAGCGCTGCAACAAGCAGCCAGGGCAGGCGTCTGACCAGCCAGCCTGCAGGTCTGATGAAGAGATAGCTGCAGGCGATTATGCCGAGTCCGACAATTCTCCCAGCGGTGATGTGCGTGGCACCGAACGCGGACAGACCTTCGGGAGTGGTTCGACCGAATACGACCATCAGTACGCTCAGGGCAATGACTGCAATCAGGAAGATCCGGAAATCGAGCTCGGAACTGATTACTGCCGGCACTGCAGCAAAGCTCAGGGTCGTGAGGGTAAGGAATCTGATGGTCTTCTGCTGTCCGTAGGTGTCGGTTGACCAGTTGAGGCCGGACACAAGTACGCAGAGGGCAAGTAGCAGATAGGGCAGCAGCAGCCTGAGCGGTACTGTTGAGCGGGAAAGTCCGTTGCGGACGACTCGCCAGAGCATACCGGCAAGAGAACCGCATCCCCGAAGATCTTGGAACGGCGGCCAATGTCCAAGCCATGGTGTTCGGCAACATTCGCGCTGATTGCGCCACCGGCGTGGCCTTCACCCGCAATCCGAGCACGGGCGAGAAGAA
>JBDRUL010000025.1:0-10481 GCA_039801305.1 Caldifarciminota bacterium
ACTTCGGTCGCGTTTTGGCATAACTTTGAGACTTGACTACTACCCGGCGAACGAGTTGATTAGTATTGTAGAAAGGTCGGCAGGGATCCTTGGTATTGACATCGAAAGTGACGCTGCCTTTGAGATTGCCAGTCGATCGCGGGGTACGCCCAGGATTGCCAACCGGCTGCTCAGGAGAGTGCGCGATTTTGCTCAAGTTGCTGGTAAGTCTCGGTTGGACAAGGAGATTGCTCGTTACGCACTGGCTCAACTTGATGTTGATTCAAAAGGACTGGACGAGATGGACAAGAGGCTCCTTGCTACGATTATAGACAAGTTTCGCGGCGGGCCGGTTGGCCTGTCCTCTCTGGCGGTAGCGGTCGGCGAGGATCCGGGCACGATAGAGGAGGTTTTCGAGCCATTTCTTGTTCAGGAGGGCTTTATTCAACGGACGCCGAGGGGTAGAGTTGCAACTGAGCTTGCTTTCAGACATCTGGACCGGGAGTTCCGGACACCAAGACAGGTGGATTTGAGTTTTGACTAGCCAGCTACTGCCTCTTGGCTGATGCGACATTCTTAGTAGTGTAACATTCGGTTTGTCAAACGGTTACGCCTAGCCGGTCGCTGGATTTTCTCCTTGACTTGTCTAGACGGGTGGGATAATGGTATTATGCGGAGATTTGCCATTTGGGCAACTCTTCTTGCTGCAGCCTGTCTGGGGCCAAGGATCCAGACTACTGCCAATTCGAGTATAGCCCCAAGGCAGGCGGCTCCGGGCTGGTTATGTCGTCAGTGGGAGCCAGCTGATGCCGGCGTAGCCTTGGGAAAGTACCTTGGCAGGTTCAAGGTGACATTCTACTGGGTTGTCAGAGAAGAAGACTACCCGACAAGCCGCAGTGTTCCGCTCTATGATACGCAGGGACAACTTCTGGGAAGATTCTCATCGGCATTTGTGAAGGCTTTTAAAACAGAATCGGCGGCAAAGCTCAGGGACGGCCGTAAGATCAGTTACCTAAAACTCAGAAACAGGGCTCAGGTTGTGGATGAGTTCCTGGGGCATGGCGGCCATACCTTGGTGGCGTTGAAGTCGGTAGCCGTTGACCCAAGGGTAATCCCACTGGGGTCGCGCCTCTATATCCCCCAAGCTGGTAATGTTGTGATCGACGGGCAACCTCTGAGCGGGTTATTCTATGCCCACGATATAGGCAGCGCTATCAAAGGTAAGCGAATAGACATATTCCTAGGGGCCCAAGAGCACATGCAAGCGTTCAACGCGGCGGGTATGGGCAGTTCCAGTAGCGTCGACGTCTACCTCCTTGAATAGCCATCCTTGAAGTACGCTGTGACTACTGGCTTCTGCAAGTCTGGTGGCAATCTGATCGCGCCACCAGTCGTTATAGAGTCCTGCAATGGTCGTAGTTCTTGCCCCATGCCTGTTGAGCCAATCTAGTAGTTCTGAGAACTTGTCAACAGGCCATTCTGTGAAGTAGGCTGGACGTTCGACAATGCGATGAAAGAGGATGATGCTGTTACGTCGTTTGCGGATATAGTCTTGAACGGCTTCCAAACTCACTTCTCGGCGCAGTTCGAACTCAGGCAGACGGTAGCAGTCATTCCAGAAGTCGATCTCTCCATGTCTGACCGCTCTTGCCAAGCGGTAACCGGCTTGGCGGACTAGGTGTCTGATGCGTACGTCCATGTCACCGTATGGATACACGAAGGTGATGACAGGTACGTCGAAAATGCTTTCGAGAATGACTTTTGATCGCCAGATCTCACTCCAAGCAGCAGAACTGTCTAAACGGGTAAGGAAAGGATGACTGAGTGTATGAGAGGCGATTTCTATGCCACAGGAGTCGAGCATTTCGCGTACTTGGGCGATACTGACAGAGCTACCGGTTGCGCTGTAGCCTGAAGCATCAGGCATCAAAGTGTTGGCGATAAGCGCGAGAGTAATAGTCATACCGTACCGGCGAAGGAGAGGGTAGACGTTCGTGTAGATAGAGTAGTGACCATCGTCGGCTGATAAGACGACTGTGTTTTTTTGCAGAAACAGGGAGTCGCTCAGTGCGGAGCCACATAGGAGTGCTGTCAGGATACAGGCGCACATCCAATTATGTTAGACACATTGTTAACGATTGACAATGCGGGTCTGTCAGGCAGACTGGTGACTTGGTAGCGTGTTCAGTAGCTGGGACAGTTGATGAGAGTCACGTTGGCTCAGGTCAATCCAGTAGTCGGTGACCTGACGGGTAATCTTGCCATTGCCAGAAGAGTTCTACAGGCAGCCGTCGAGCAGCAGCCTGATCTGGTGGTATTCCCGGAGCTTTTCACCACTGGGTACCCACCGCGTGATCTGCTTGAGCGCGGCTGGTTTGTGGATCGGGCGGAGGCGATACTGGCTGAGTATGCCAGATTGTCGGCCGAATTCCGTGGTATCGGCATCGTCTTGGGTGCGGTTATGAGGAGCGAGCGGAGCAGGGGGCGGGCGCTTGAGAACGTTGCCTTGCTCTTGTACGGGGGAAAACAGGTATTCCGCCAAGCAAAGTCACTGTTACCCAACTATGATGTTTTCGACGAGGCAAGGTACTTCGAGCCGGCAACATCGGTAAGAGTCTTCCCATTCAAGGGAGAGGTTATCGGCTTATCTGTCTGCGAGGATGCTTGGAACACTGTGGAGCTCTGGGGAAGGCATCTTTACGATTTCGACCCTTTGTCAGAGGCGGTCAGTAAGGGAGCTACGTTACTCATCAACATTTCGGCTTCACCTTTTGATATCCGCAAACCGGGTACACGCTTTCGTCTCTTCTCAGCTCATGCCAGACGACATTCGGTACCGGTCGTTTTCGTTGATCAGATTGGTGCTAACGACGAACTGGTCTTCGATGGCGGGAGTATGGCTTTTGACCGCGAAGGATATCCTATCTGCATGCTGCCGGCATTCGAAGAGGGATTCATCACGGTGGATGTAGCAAGCGCTGGTACCAGCGAGCCCCCAGTTGTTTATCCAACAGTTGCTCAGGTGCATCAGGCACTGGTTCTAGGTATTAGGGACTACGTACGGAAGTGCGGCTTCAGGCAGGCAGTACTCGGTCTCTCAGGGGGTATCGATTCGGCTGTGGTCTGCTGTTTGGCAGTAGCGGCCCTGGGCAGGGAAAATGTCTTGGCAGTGACGATGCCGTCCGTGTACTCATCTGCGGGCAGCGTTGATGACTCTCGCCGCTTGGCGGAGAGGCTGGGGATAGAATTCCGTATCATACCCATTAACGATATCTACCACAGCTACCTTTGCCAGCTCGGACTATCAGGTCCAGACTCTACCGGTGACGTAACAGCCGAGAACATTCAGGCACGTATTCGTGGTAACATACTGATGGCGCTTTCAAACCGGTATGGCCATCTGGTCCTGACCACAGGCAACAAGAGTGAGCTTGCTGTAGGCTATTGCACCTTGTATGGCGACATGAGTGGTGGGTTGTCGGTACTCGCAGACGTGCCCAAGACTATGGTATATGAGCTTGCTGCCTACATCAACCGGCATGGTGAGATGATACCAGAAGAGATAATTCGAAAACCGCCTTCGGCTGAACTCAGGCCTAATCAGACCGATCAGGACACGTTGCCACCTTATTCTGTTCTTGACGCGATTCTCGAGCGTTATGTGGAAGAGGGGTTGGCGCCTCAGGAGATAGTTAGCGAAGGCTTTGACCGCGAAACGGTAAGCTGGGTTGTTGATCGTGTTGACCGTAATGAACACAAGCGCCGGCAGGCTGCTCCTGGGATAAAGGTTACACAGCGGGCTTTCGGCATGGGACGGCGGTTCCCGATAGCTGCCAGATACGAACACTGGTAACTGAAACTTGGTTATTGCCGAGGCGGATGCTGGGAAAGAACTCCATACAGTTCGCGCAAGCTGGGGAGATCTGGCCTGAGCTTCAGGGCGCGGGAAGCCAGAATTCTGGCGGTTGCTGTGTCACCGCGGATTGCCCTCAGGACAGCTTCGTTGAACAGTGCCGGTACCCAGGTAGAGTCTAGTTCCAGTGCCCGCAGATAGCAGGTTTCGGCCAGAGCGGTATCTCCAGCTATGGCGAGGAGGGTTCCCAGCCGGTTCGTACCAAGTGGTGAGCCCAGTCGTAGCTCGGGTTGTTTACATAGCGCTCGGGCAAAGGCCTGCAGTTCAGTAAGTAGGGCAGGGTCTCGCGAAATTGCGGCAAGTAGATCGAGTTCGGCTTCTGACGTTCGTCCGAGGAAGCAGAGGGTTAAGCTGCGCCCAAGGTAGTGCTGAGCCGCGGCCGGTTCCAGACTTATAGCCCGGTTGAAAGCAGCAAGTGCACTATCAAGTTCCGCTGCACCTAGCCAAGCTAGCCCGAGATTATGACAAATTGTTGCTGAGTTTGGCCGCAGCAGGTCGGCGAGACGCAGCTGGTGGACCGCCCGGCGATAGTCGCCCATTTTGCCGTAGAGGATCCCAAGATTGATGTGTGCTGGCAGGTAGCCCTGGTCGTAGTAAAGCGCACGGTTGTAAAGGCGTATTGCCGAATCAGGATCTGCAGCTGCGATGGCTTGAGCAAGGCCGGCATAGGCACTGGGCGCGCGCGGGGCTTCTCTGGCCATGGCTGCGAACAGTGTCAGATTGCTCCTCCAGACGCGTGAACGGGCAAGAGTGTCGGCAGCAAAGACAACAGCTACAATAGATAATGCCGCCGCAACGATCCGTCTGAGCCAATGTCTGCTGGCCAGTGAACGGGAGAGCAGGATTGTGGCTATCAGTGTAAGCCCGGCAGACGGCAGAAAGAGCAGGCGTTCAGCCGCTTGAGGACCGATGGGCACGATGTTTATGACCGGCAGCAGAAAGCAGATTACCCACACATAACCCCACAGTGCTATCCAGAACCGCCGGCGCAGGGCAGCAAGTGGTATTGATACCAGAAAGACAAGCGCATAGGCAGTATGAGGACTCAGGTGACGAAAGCTCGGGTCCAGAGGAAACTTGGCTTGGTGGGTGAATGGCCAAAGAAACATCCTTATGTACAGACCGAAAGTATTGGCAATGTTTATGATCTGATGAAGCCTCAGGACTTCGAAAGTTGGGCCTATTGCTGTGCCCAGAACCAAGTGGCGAATGAGCAGATAGGATCCAGCAATTGCCAGCGAACCAAGAAACAGAAGCCAGTAGAAACGCGGATAGCGGGTACGACACATAACTGGTGCCAGAACAATGAGAACAGGGAAAAGTAGCGCTGTTTCCTTGCTGAACAGAGCGAGCGCGTAGCCAGCAAGAACGGCAATCCACCAGCGAGGGTTGTGCTTGCGCAGGGAACGAAGCAGGCTGAAGCCGGCAACAACCGTGAAGAAGGTGACCAATAGATCAGTGCGAGCCGAGATGAAGGCCACCGCCTCGACATGGCTCGGGTGGCACGCAAAAAGCATTCCTCCCAGTGCTGCCCAGACGCCGGAATGGAGTAGTTCCCAGACAAGGAGTGTTACTAGAACAGATACCGCTGCTGCCAGCAGCACGTTTACCATATGGAAGAACCAGGGAGAACGCCCGGCAATCGCCATGTCGAGCCAGAAACTCAGGGTGGTCAGTGGCCGGTAGTAGGCTTGAGCACTGCCTTGCGCTGGTTCCGGACTTCCGGCCCAGAAACTACGACCGAAAATGGCCAGCGGTGAGGTCGTTGGGAGCAGCCGGTTGTCAGTGATTAGCTGGGTGTCATCCCAGACGAAATCGAATCTCAGCGTTGGCAGGTATTGGACGACGGTAATTAAGGCAACAATCGCCAATACCCATGCCAGACCCTGACGGGTGCGAAGAAATTCTGGCAGTGGGTGTGCCGTCACTGCCAAAGTCTGCCGGCAGCGTGATTACTGTCAAGGCAGCAATCCGAGGTGGAATTCGCCAGCAGGAATAGCGGTTAGCGGGTGATGGTGATGAGTTTTGTGTGGCAAGTGCCTTCCGGGGTTTGAACAGTGAGAAAATGAATGCCGGCAGCGAGTGAAGAAGGGAGTGATAGCAGATGGTCTCCAGATGCGAGGTGCAGTGTATGGACTGGGGCGGCCAGAGCACCACGGCAGTCGAAAAACGAGAAGGAGTACCGGCCGGCAACAGGTGCATGCCAAATCAGGAGTCTGTTTCTCAGTAATGCGTTGGCTGAGAGGTTCGTTGTCGGTTCCGCAACTCCGACGCTACCAGATAGCGGAAGGAAGCTAACCGTCATAGCTTTGTATACTGAGCCGTCTTGGGCAATACCGGAGACGAATATCTTCTGGCCGTGCCCGATAGACAGCGATATCGGCATATCTCTGGTTGGTCGAACAGCAGTTGCGCTTCGCACCTGCTGGCCGCCAAAGGTATACATCCGTACCGCAAAGTCATAGTTGTTGGCGTAGGCGATGTAGACACCGTCTTCGTCTATGGCAACGTCCCGGGCGGTGTTCGATGGCAGAGTAACACTCCAGACGCGGTTTCCAGCTGTGTCAAATTTCACCAGTCGGCTGAAGGTGGTGGCGTAGCTTATGCCGGTTGATTCAACAGCGAGGCTGAAGAATTCAGAGCCGATGTTCGAAGGTTGCTTTTTCCAAACGACACTGCCTTCAGAGTTGAACTTGACCAGCATTGGCTGCTGGCCACCACTGATGGTTACACTCAAAGCTGCCAGAATGTTACCGAAACGGTCGACCCCGATACCCGCAACGGTGTGATTGGTGGCTACCTTACAGTTGCGTGACCAGACGATGTTGCCATACTGGTCGAGTCTTGCCAGCCAGAGGCTGTCCTGGCCTGCGGGTAGAGGATAGCCAATTACATAGGCATTGCTACCCTTATCTATTGCAAGTGCCCGAGGTTGAGTATTGGGAATCCGTCGTGTCCAGATTGTCTCGCCGGCCGGGTTGAACCTGACCAGATAGGAGAACTGGGGCATGGTGTCAGCGGTAATACCGACTAACGGGTTGCCGGAACCGTCTACAGCCAACGCAGTTGGCTGGTCGTAGATGTGAGGTTTGATGTAGCGTGACCAGAGCAGAGTGCCATCGTCAGCATAGGAAAGCAGAGCTGTTCCCATCGTGCCGTTTTCAGATACTCCGACGGTAACATAGTTAGTCCAATTGGTGCAGCGAGTGTGAGCGGGCACGCACTGTTCACCCCGGAAGAAAGTCCGTGTCCAGAGAGTGTCAGCAGCCTGACTGACAGCGGGGACAGTGAGAACAGATAGCAAGACGGCAATATTGAGTCTTGTCAAAATGACCTCCCGGCGATTGTTTCTCAGTCTAGTGCCGGATATCGGCTCGTCAAGCTACCTAGCCGCTGCCTGCGGAATGCTTGAACGACCGTCGTAACCGGCTATCATCTGTTGTGAGCCGTACGACCGTGGTAGCTATTGGTGGCAATTCGCTGATCCGTTCGCCGGAGGAGAATTCTTTTGCTGACCAGCTGGCGACAGTGGCGCTTACCTGCCGTCGGGTGGCAGAGCTCGTGAAGGTGGGTGAGCGAGTTGTGCTGACACATGGCAATGGACCGCAGGTGGGTTTTCTGCTTATCCGTTCGCACCTGGCGCGCAATCGGCTTCCTGAGACGCCGCTCGACGCCTGTAATGCTCAGACCCAGGCCGAAATCGGCTATATGATTCAGCAGGTTCTGGACAATGAGCTCCGTGCGCTCGGATTGAGCAATATCGCGGTAACAATAGTGACACAGGTCTTGGTAGACCGGTCTGACCCAGCATTTGACAACCCGACCAAACCGGTGGGGCCTTTCTACACCAAGGCTGAGGCGGCACGGCTGCAGAAGGAGCTGGGTTGGCGAATGATGGAGGACGCAGGCAGAGGTTTTCGCCGCATAGTCCCCTCCCCTCTTCCGTTGGCAGTGATAGAGCTTGATTCGATAGTGACGCTTCTGGAAAAGGGCGCGGTTGTGATTGCCTGCGGTGGTGGCGGTATAGCGGTAACGCATGAGAACGGACGGCTGCAGGGCGTGCCGGCTGTTATTGACAAGGATCTGGCGTCGGCGCTGCTGGCAAATGAGATCGGTGCTGATCGGCTGGTAATTACGACGGCAGTCGAGCAAGTCTACCTTGACTACCAGCAGCCTAGTCAGCGAGCCCTGCGAGAGGTCTGCGCTGCTGAGATGCAGGGTTACTTAGAGCAGGGGCAGTTTCCGTCGGGTTCGACGGGACCCAAGGTGGAGGCGGCGCTTGGGTTTCTGAAGAGAGGCGGTAGAGAAGTCATCATTACCGACCCTGAGCATCTGACCGCAGCACTTCTGGGGCAGGCAGGAACAAGGGTGGTAGCTTGTCGATGAGAGCAAGCAGGTCTCTTCTGCTGGTATACATTGGTGTGTTGCTATCAGGGCAGATCCTGTCCGGGCAGACAATGACTATGATACCGATGGACCTTGTGCAGACCGACCATCTGAAGGCGTACGGTGTGGCTTACCGGCTGCTGCAACGCGGCGTGCGGGTGGAATGGCTTCTCAACTATCGTGGGGGTTCTTTTTTCTTCCCAACCGATGCGGTGGCCGAGCGGGAGTGTACACTGGGCGGTGTGGTGTTTGAAAGAATAGACCCGGCCGAGCAGGTGCGTCTGCGTCACACCATAGAGGCTAACAATATGGAGTCGGTGATTCTGGAACGGCCCACCCGCATTGCGGTGTATGCACCACCTACCGCCGACCCTTGGGATGATGCAGTAAGGCTGGCACTGAACTATGCAGGTATCGATTATGATGTCGTGTGGGACCCAGATGTGCTTCAGGGCAGACTGGCAGGTTACGACTGGGTGCATCTGCACCATGAGGACTTTACCGGACAGTTTGGCAAGTTCTATTCCGGCTATCGTCAGGAGGAATGGTATCAGCGAGAGGTGGCACTGAACTCACGCACTGCTGCTGAACTGGGGTTTGCCAAGGTAAGCCGGTTGAAGCTGGCAGTAGTAGCGGCAATTAGGGACTACGTTGCCAAGGGCGGCATGCTCTTTGCTATGTGCTCGGCAACCGACACGCCGGACATAGCCTGGGCGGCACGGAATACCGATATCTGCGACGTTGTCTTTGACGGCGATCCGGTTGACCCGGACTTCGCATCCCGGCTTGACTATACAGGTTGTCTGGCATTTGAGGGATTCAGTGTCATCGCCGACCCGTACACTTATGAACATTCTGACATCGATACCTATCTTGAGGCGAGTTCCAGAGGACAGGATGTGTACTTTTCGCTGTTTGATTTCTCCGCCAAGTATGATCCAGTCCCTTGCATGCTGGTACAGAATCATGTTGGATTGGTGAGGGAGTTTCTAGGGCAGAACTGCGGTTTTCGCCGGAGCAGGTTGAAACGAGATGTGCTGGTGCTGGGAGAGGTGGCGAACACCGAAGAGGTGAAGTACATCCACGGCAGGTTCGGCGAAGGAACTTTCACCTTTCTTGGCGGACACGATCCTGAGGATTTTGCTCATCGTATTCATGACCCACCGACCGAACTGTCGGTGCACAAGAATTCGCCAGGATACCGGCTGATTCTGAACAATGTTCTTTTCCCTGCAGCAGAGAAAAAGCCACTGAAGACGTAGCATAACTGCAATGTGTCTGGCAATTCCGGTTAGGGTTGTTTCAATTCAAGGAGAGACGGCGGTAGGTGAGGTCGACGGGATTGAGCGTGAGATATCGATACTGATGACACCTGATGTCAAGGTCGGCGATTATGTAGTTGTTCATGCAGGTTTTGCCATTCAGAAGGTTGATGAAGCCGAAGCTAGAGAGAACCTGCGGCTTCTCCGGAAGATGGTGGAAGCGGTCGAGAGGCAGCGAAAGGCCCGTGCTTCAGAGAGGCCGGTAGATAACGGATATCGGATCCGGGGTCAGAGGCGCAGGGAGAAGAGGAGTTAGGACGGGCGGCTGTTCGAAGATGGCTGTTTCTCTTCTGGTTCGCCAGACTCCTCGGCACAACCCGCGATAATCCCCGCGGCTTCGGCAGGAGAACTTGCCCCGAGTACAAGTGAACGGACGTTGCACACATGCAGAGCCCGGGCAAGGGCGGAGAGAACCTGCAGGTAGCGGTCGCGCATTGTCGGCGGCGAGCAGATGGCTACTACCAGATTCACCGGCTGGTGGTCGCGGGCGTGCCATTCGAGCGGAGCATGCAGGCGAACAACTGTTACCGCAATATCAGCGGCAGCTTCAGTCGATGCATGGGGAATAGCAACACCATGACCAACGCCGGTTGAGCAGATTGCCTCGCGGGCAGTGAACGCTTCGACGAGCGCCTCCCTGTCATTGCCCAGCCCGTATTCGATGAGCCGGTCGGCAACAGCTCTGAATAGTTCCTGCTGTGAGCCGGCTGATTCGAGGTCGAAGGCGAGTCCGGGCTTGATAAAGGAACTCAGGCTGATCATCTGTCGAAAAATTCTCTGACCGTAGCAATCACTGTGTCCTGTTGGGGTTGGGTAAGTTCAGGTCGGATGGGTAGTGTCAGTACCTGCTGGCAGGTCTGTTCGCAGACCGGCAACGGCAC
>JBDRUL010000026.1:0-9990 GCA_039801305.1 Caldifarciminota bacterium
AGTCTCGCGGTGAGCCGCCATCTCCTCTGGTTTCTTCTTGCCCATTGCTCGACGAAGTAGATCTGCCTTACCTGGAGAGTAACCAGCCAGAGCCTGTGCTGCTTGCATCACCTGTTCCTGATAGATAAATACCCCGTAAGTCTCCTTGGTAATTGGCTCCAGCAACCGATGCTCGTACTCAATCGGCTGCGTCCCAGTTTTACGCGCAAGATACTGGGGAATAAGGTCCATCGGGCCGGGTCTGTATAAGGCAATGAGCGCCACAATGTGCTCAAGCCGTTCCGGTTGCATCCGACGACATAGATCGCGCATCCCGGGACTTTCCAGCTGGAATACTCCGACAGTATCTGCCCGTCGTAGCAGTTCAAAAGTCTTCTGGTCGTCCAACGGGAGGCTTGTCACATCAATCTTATGTCCGCCTTCTCGCACGAGCCGCACCGCTTCCTCGACAACTGTCAGAGTACGCAGACCAAGCACGTCCAACTTCAGGAGCCCAACCGCGTCAAGTGCATACATATCGTACTGGGTGCAGACTTCTCCGCCGGGTGGCTTGTAGAGAGGGACAAACTCAATCAACGGCCGGGGCGCAATCACCACCGCTGAGGCATGAACCGAAGCGTGACGATTCAGTCCCTCCAACTTGCGCGCAATCGCCCACAGGTCCCGATACTGAGGTCGCGAAGACACCAAGTCTTTCAGCTCCTCAACCTGCTCCAACGCAGCATCGAGAAACCTGCAGTTGTCAGGAATCAGTTTGGCAATCCGGTCTACCTCGGCAATTGGCACATCCAGAACCCGACCAACATCCCTGACAACTGCACGCGCCTGCATCGTGCCGAAAGTGATGATCTGTGCTACCGAGTCTTCACCATAGCGGCGACGAATGAAATCAATTACCTCCTGTCGTCGTGCATCTAGGAAATCGATATCGATATCCGGCAGGGACACGCGCTCGGGTATCAGGAACCGTTCAAACAGAAGCCCATGGCGCAGGGGGTCAATTTCGGTAATACCAAGGCAATAGAGCACCATACAGCCCGCAGCTGAGCCGCGACCGGGGCCAACCGGTATCCCCCGTGACTTGGCAAAGTCGACTATCTCCTTAACGATGAGGAAATAACCGGCAAAACCCATCCGGCAGATAACGTCAAGTTCATGTTTGAGACGCTGCTCAATAACCGACGTCAGCTGCCCATACCTTTTGAGTGCCCCTTCTCTAGCCAAATGATCAAGATATGCCGACGAGTTAGAGTATCCTTCCGGCGGGCAGTATTCAGGCAGCTTCAGTTGAACATGTTCCAGATCGAGAAGCAGGTTGCATCGGTCAGCAATCTCGCGCGTACGAGTCAGTGCCTCCGGTATGTCTGCAAAAGCTCTTGCCATCTCAGCAGGACTGCGCAAAAAGAGCTGATCTGAACTCATCCGAAGCCGGTTGACTTCTGACTCCCGTTTGCCGGTCTGAATGCAGAGCAGAACATCGTGAGCCCGGGCGTCTTCCTGTCGGAGATAGTGGCAGTCATTGGTGGCAACAACGGGAATATTCAGTAGCGAACTGAGCTCAATAATCCCCGGAATTATCCTCTCCTGCTCCTGATACCCGTGCCGCATCACCTCAAGGTAGAAACTGTCGTGCCCGAATATCTCCTGATACCTCGCAGCTGCCTGCGCCGCCCGCTCGTTCTCTCCTCGACGCAGGAAGTAGTTGACTTCACCCTTTAGACATCCGGACAAAGCAATGAGTCCATCATGATGCTCAGCAAGAAGTTCGTAATCAACCCGTGGTCGATAGTAGAATCCCTCAAGGTATGCCTTTGACACAAGCTTCATCAGATTGGAGTATCCTGTTTCGTTCCTGCAGAGCAGCGTCAGATGAAAAGACGCCTCCGGGATATCCGAATGTATCCGCCTTTCTCCTCTGTGAGCCGGCGCAACATACACTTCGGCTCCGACTATCGGTTTGACGCCCGCCTCCTGCATCGCCCGATAGAAGGGGATGACGCCAAACATATTGCCATGGTCGGTAATTGCCAGTGCCGGCATGCCGAGCTCAGCCGCCCGTTTTGCCAGATCCTCAACTCGAATTGCGCCATCCAGAAGGCTGTACTCGGTATGGTTGTGCAGGTGGACAAAATCTGCCTGTTTCCTGCTCACGTGCCTATGATGCCGTAACCCGGCAGGATGTCAATGAGACTATTAGCCCTGCTGCTGTCTAAAGCTCGAATTCGAGATGAATCTTCAGACGCGGGGCGGTGAACTCAGGCGGCAGGGGAGGCAGACGTTCTGTCAATCGCACTGCCCGCAAGCATGCTGCATCGTAGCTGCGGTCGCCGGAACTTCTCTCCAGCGCGATTTCTCTTAGAGTACCATCCCTTTCAATGACAAATACTATCGTTGCCCGAAAACTCTGGCTCCTGGTAAGGTATGGATCTGACCAGTTTGCACTGATGCGGTCGAGCATCTGCGCAAGATAGTAGTTGTACCCCAAGGCTGAGGCGCCCTCGACTCTGGCCCCCAGCCCCTGACGTCGCACAGTCTCTGAACCCTGCCGTGATTGAGGCTTTGGTTTTGACTCTTTCCTGGTCTGTGGCTTCGGGCGAACTGTCGGAGCTGGTTGGGGTTCAACCAACCGCGCCGTTTCTCTAACCGGCTGCGGCTCGGCACGGCCCGCGCTCAATATCTGCACGGTAATCACCTGTGGACGGCCCATATCCCGCTGAGTCCGTCCTGCTCCCAGCAAGACAATTACGGCCAGCAAAACAGCGTGTCCGGCAAACGATATCAGCAACTCCGGTTTCATTGTTCTGCTGGCAGTGCAGCCAGACCAATGTTGCTGATACCTCCGTCACGCACCACCCCCAGCACATCCATCACGACGCCATAGCTGACGCCTCTGTCTGCATGCAGATAAACCCTGTCGAAGCGTCCGGTGGCAAGCTGCTCTGACAGTACACGTGGTAGTGCCGACCTGGCAGTCTGCCGTTGTCCCACAAACAGCGTTCCATCAGCCTTGATGCTAATCACCAATCCCTCCCTAGGCTGAGGATCTGGACGAGAAATACGCGGAAGCTCAAGATCAACGCCCTGTTGTCTGGACAACGCCGATGATACGCCGGCTATGAGAAAGATAACCATTAGGGTGAAGCTCACATCCGCAAGTGAAGTGACATTCATCTCTGCCAGAAACTTTGGTCGGCGACTTCTCACGGTGCTGAATCGATCCGGTCTGGATCCGCTGGCCGGTTGAGGGTCAACATCACCGTCTCCCGTCTGAATATCCCTGTCAACTCAGACGCAAAACGGTCAACCTCTGAGAGAAGGATACGGACTCTACCTACAAAGTAGTTATAGAAAAGCGCCGCAGGAATAGCTACCATCAGTCCCATCACTGTTGTTACCAGCGCATCAGAAATTCCCGGCGCAATGAGCTGCAGGGTCGGCAGCTGGGCACCACGCAGAGCAAGAAATGTCCTCAGCACACCCTGCACTGTCCCTAGAAGTCCCAGAAAAGGCGCGACCATCGTCGTTATTGACAGAAAGGGGAGCGAGCTCTCCAGCCTCTCCTCTTCGCGCGACCCAGCCCGCTCCATCGCCTCAGTGATATTGGGAATAAGCTGCTGCATTACCTCGGCGCCGGACTGATTCTGTCTCGTCTGCCTCTTGAGAGCCTCCCACTCATCCAGCCCAGCAAGCAACAAGGCTGAAAGCGGCGAATGTCTAAGCTCGAACGCCATGCGCTGACATTCAGCAAGACTTCGGCTGCTGGCAAAGCGGGCCAGAAAACGCCGGGTCTCTTTCTGCGCTCGACGGAGAGCCCGCCACTTGCTGATGAATATTGCCCAAGTGACTACCGACATGACAAAAAGTGCAGCTATCACCAGCTGAGCAAAAAGTCCCGCCCTGGTCAGTGGGGCAAGTGGCCCCTCTGGATGCATTTCAGTCACCGTTTCTGGCTTAGTCGTTCCTGCGCTAACCTCGCTTCGGTTGTCCCCGGATAGCGCTCCACAACCTCAGTGAGCTGCCTTCTGGCATCTACACTCCGCCCCTGAGCTTCATAGACGAGAGCCAGCTTATACCCGGCAGCGGGCGCCTTGTTAGCATTACGGTATCTTGTCAGAACTTCTCTGAATGCCGTTTCAGCTGAGTCCAACCTCCCCTGCGAATAGTGACACTCCCCCAACCAGTAGAGAGCATTGTCTGCCATCTCGCTTTCAGGGAACAGTTCCAGATAGTGCCGAAAACCGTCAATTGCTACATCGTACTTGCCACGGGTGAAATCCAGATAGGCATCGTTGTACAATCGGTCTGGATCAACCCCAAGCAGCTGAGTATCGCGAACCGGCGTTCTCTGTGGTTGCGTCGGAACCTGCGTGCCAGTTGTACCAGAAGCACTATCAGCTGCGGGAGACAGGTTGCCGTAGCCCACACCAAGCCGGCGGCTTATCCGGTCTAGCCGGTCATTAAGGTCTCGGATGCTGGCATCTACCTGGCTCAAACGAGTTTCGAGCTTGTCAGTCTCATTGAGTACATCAGCACGCAAGGTCGCAAGCTGATTGCTTTGGCGAAACTGAGCCTGTTCCAGCCTGTCAATACGTGCGACCAGCGAATCTGCCACTTGCCCACGCCGCACGTACTCACGATACAAACTGCATCCGGGAAAAATGAAGGCAGCCAGCAGACCAAAGCCGAACATCCGGACAGATGCTGTCCGTCGGCTCAGACTACTGGCTGCCATCAAACATAGGAACGGGCTGGCGACAGAACTACTGCGTCTTGAACTCTGCCCGCCGGTTAAGCTCGTACTGAGCCGGATCCTGGGTCACGAGCCGCTCCTCACCGTAGCTGATGGTCGAGAACATCGAAGTGGGAAGCCCGAGACGTACCAGATATGCCTTTGCCGCCTCTGCCCGTCTCATTCCCAGTGCCATATTGTACTCTGATGTACCGATCGGATCGCAATGGCCCTCAATGGTGATAGCCAGCGAACGGCCTCCTTCGGTCGCACGCCTGATCTGGTCGGCGTTATTCTGCAGAATGGTCGCATCGCCAGGCCTTATGTCATACTTGTCGAAGTCAAAATGAATTGTAGCAAGATTCAATTCCACCGGCTTCTTTACCTCAACCGGAGTAGTATCCGGGGGTACAACAACCGGCTCTTCTGCAACCGGTTTCACACACTTTTTGGGGCAGCCCACGAACATGGTCACCAGCACGATGCCCAGCACGGCCGTCATGAGTCTAGTTGCGGTCTTCATCAGGTATCCTCCTTTTACGGTGTTAACCTTAACCATTCTCGTACTACCTGTTGCTGTGCAAGCGCAGAAGATCAACAGCGCTGACGTCAGTAATCTACTGTTGCTATGGAGACTTGTCAAGCAGAAAGTCTGAGGCCGTGCTGATCCTTACCAACTAATACCCCATCCGATGTGACACACCCAAGTATCATCAAGTAGCGGGTCGAGTCGACCAAACTTGCTGTGGCTCAATCCCGCCCGGGCAGTAATAGGCACAACCCAAACCTGTCAGTACGTCGATTCGACCTCACAGTGAATTAGCCTCAATTCCGCTCTATTAACCAAAACTGACCTACCGCTCCTGACAAGACAATCCCGGCTCACGGGACGTAGACCCGAACACAATTCCAGAAAGCAGAACTTTACAACCACCTAATTGTCAGTATGTTATCACCAACGATGCCCCGCAAGGGAAAACTGCCCCCTTAACCCATAAAAGAGGCGACGCCATCCGCAAAGGCTTGACACGGAACTATCGGTCTATAGTATCTACTAAGAAGTAGATAACATCAATGACAAGGACTAACAGGCGTGCTCTCTCTCACTTAGACGAACTCGGCGGCAGGCTACGTTCCTTACGAATTCGAGCGGGATTATCACAAATGGAGCTGGCAAGGGCCATCGGATTTAATCCAACCCACGGCTACAAGTACATTCTCCGCCTTGAAAAGGGGCTTGTTCCCAATCCGACCCTGCGCACTGTCGCTAACATTCTCGATGCCACGCACGCGTCCTGGCAGGACATCGTGGATGTCTTACCACAAGTCTCTGCTGTTACCAGCCCCAGAAAAGAGAATCCCACAGTTCTCGCCGACAGCGCTCAGCGGGCAGCAACTCAGACTCCACCAGCTCCCAGCCAGCGTGGCCAAGCCCCGCTGCGCGAATGGTTACGGCAGCAACGACTTAGCGCCCGCCAGCAGCTGAGTCGGACGCACTGGCAGCGGGCTGCAGCAGCGGTTAGCAAAATTGAAGAACTGCTCGCCGGTAGACCGGATACTTCGCCTAGACGCCGCGACTACCTACTTTTCCTGCGCAAGACGCTCTCGACCCTCACCGTGTTTCTCGGCACCCGGCCTCAGCTCTTGCAGCAAGCGCTCAAGCAGGTGCTCGAAGAAGGAACAGCACAACAGCTCGACCGCGAGTTACTTTCTCAGATACAGCAGGTCTGCCGCGAAACCGTCTCTGATTGAAGACAGAATAATGAACAGACACCAACTAGGTCTGCTAATGCTCCTGCTCACTCCGGCTATAGGTTCCCAAGTCCGCTACCTGATAAAAGCACGACTCGACGAAACTAGCAGGACCATTGATTGCACTCAGCAGATCTTTATCCCCAACTCAACTGGGGAGACTCTGAAGTCTCTCTGCTTCCACCTCTATCCCAATGCGTTCCGCTCCAACGCCACCCGATTCGCGAAAGACCGCGAAGCTGCCGGGGTGTTCGACTTCTCTCTGGCACGGCCATCCGAGCGCGGTTCGTTGTCGCTGCATCGACTGACCAGTTCACGCACACTCACCCATTCTGACCCAACTGGCGACGAGCTTGAGGTCATTCTAACCCCGCCGCTGGCGCCATCCGATACTGTGACGCTTTTTTTCGACTATACGGTGAAGTTGCCGTTCCCGTTCGCGAATCTTGGCGCACGGGGGCGACGCTATGTAGTGAGCGACTGGTACCCACAGCTTGCCTTATACGACAGCAACGGCTGGTATGCGGATGGATACTCAAGTGCAGGCGGGTCTCCCAGTTTCCCAGCGGACTACGAGGTCTGTCTAACCGTTTCATCTGATCTTAGGATCGCAGCCACCGGCAGTCTCACCGCCCCTGTAGAGGAACTTGAAATAATGAAGAACCCGGGTAGACAGACTCAAATTGGCAGCTGCTCCACAAAGACATTGATTTTTCACGCTCGCGACGTCCCAAGTTTCGCCTGGGTTGCTGCCCCTGATTTTATCCTTACTCAGGACTCGGCTTGGGATATCAAGTTCAACCTGTTCACCCGACATAGAATTTGCGGGGAGTGGTCTGAGGCCATCGAATACATCAGACGTATTACCTGGAACTACACCTGCTGGTATGGTACTCTGAACTCCGGTTCGCTGACGGTCGTTGACGGCAACGGACTGTTAGCACAGGACATGTCCTTCCCTGGCCTAGTGATCATAGCGACCAGACCTAGTCCGTACCTACGAGTTCTAGAACGTTCGCTCGCCTACGGGATTGCTGAACAGTGGTTCAATGTACAACCAAATCCTGACCCTAAGACCTCGCCCTGGCTCCGATCCGGTCTACCAGCGTTTTCCACTCTCAGGCACCTCGAAGCAGAGTATAGTCAAGACAACCTTCTCAACCTACCATTCCGGATGCCGCTCCTTGCCGGTCTTTCAGAGGAGTATCTGAGCGGCGTTATCTTCTCCCTCGCTGCCAGCGCCGGCCTCAGCCGGTCTCCTCAAGCTGGCCCGGATGAATTTCGAACCGAGCCCTTTGCCCTCGAAGCATTCCGCCGGTATCAGGCTGCGCTGCAACTACGTAGTCTACAGCGAGTCATTGGCGAGAGCGAGCTTGATCGATGTATCAGAACATACCTGAACCGCAACCGGCAACGATCGACCCGTCTTGCTGACTTTCTCGCGGTGCTACCTGACACCATCCACCCTCTGCTCCTTGCCGATCCCAGCCTGACTGACTATTCAATATCCAAGACGCGTAGAGCCGGCAGCAAGGTTTCTTTCGAAGTCAACCGCTCTTCAGCTTCTCCCCTGCCTGTCGATATCGAAATCCGCTATAGCGATGGAACCCGGGAAGCCCTTGTCTGGCAGCGAAGCGATTCCGCTTGTCTACGTGCGACGATTGTCCCGACCAAACCAGATACCAAGCGCCGCGTAAGTTCAGCGACGATCAACTCTGCACACAGATTGCTCGAACTCAACCGCTGGAACAATACCACACCCTGCGCTTGGGAAATCAAACCACTGTTCGCTCTCCCCAGCCTTGATGCGTATCAGTTTTTCTACGGCCCCTACATATGGTTCGATAACTATCACGGGATGCAGCTTGGCCTCTGGGCTCAGGGACGCCGTTTTCTTGGCGTCGAACCATTCGCCGGAGCTCACACATGGACTGTCAGCGAGACCTACTCCACCCGAATCAGTGACTGGCATTCCAGTGTGACTTATCAGACTCCGCTGACATTTGTTTCACCCCGACTGCGTCTGAAGCTCGCAGGTGACTACTCGCTTGTATCTGCTGGTGCCCGTGCCGGACTGGAACTGAACTTTGGTCGCCGGTTCCGCCTGCCAAGAGCCTCACTCAACCTCACTTTCCGTGTTGTTGAACTGCGCGACCTGCGGGGTCGCGACACGCGTGCGTGGGAGGCAGTGCGTCTGTCGGAAATCAACCTCAAATCCACACACTCGGACGAGTGCCGATTACTCAAGAAAAACAGTGTGCTTCTGATAGCCATTGCAGCTCCCTGTTTCGGCAGCACATACCGCTACTGCAAGCTTTCGACAGAACACGACCAAACCTTGCGGCTCAATCGCCATACTGCCTTCCGTCTCCGCCTTTTTGCCGGCACTGTACTGGGGAGAATACCCCGTCAGGAACAGTTCTATCTTTCCGGAGCACTCGTCCCCACTGATGATGAACCGCTGAGCTTTGGTTATCAGGGTACATCTTCCAGTCAGGAACACTGGCACTACGACGGGCACGTCAACTGCCGGGGCTATGCCGGATCATACCGTCACGGTCGCTGGGCATACGGAATCAATCTCTACCTCCTGCAGATCGGGCCTATTGTGCCGTTCGTCGACATCGGAAACGTGGCCGCAACACTAGACGAAACCGGCTTCTGGCCACCGCGTGCTGACGCCGGCATACGGCTGAAACTCGGTCCGCTCTATCTTGATTTGCCATTCTGGAAAAGCCACCCCTTCTTCCCTGAAAGACACTTCTCCTTCCGATGGCTTCTTGGGTTGAAGGTTTCAGGGCTCTTTGAGGGAAGCTGATCAGCAAAGAAACACAACCCCTTAATCAGCCTGACGGTACGCCACCGCGTTTCTAGAATCAAATATCACAAGCCTTCAAAATGATTGCGAAAAACCAAGAACTGGATACAATCCCGCCCTCATGACTGCAGAGTCCCGTCGGAGCAGCGCTCCTGATCGGCAGGTGTCCGCAAGAGAGGCCGCCGCCGGTCATGGCATCACTAACCTACCTGAGACAGCAATCCCGAGAACATTTGCTGCTCTGGCAAATCGTAACTTCCGGCTCTACTGGCTAGGTCAGATAGTTTCTTTCACTGGCAGCTGGATGCAAAACGTTGCCAAAGGTTGGCTCGTTCTGCGCCTGACCAACTCGCCATTTTTCGTCGGTTTAGACTCTGCGGTAACATGGCTGCCCACATGGCTCATATCCCTACCTGCTGGTGTCCTTGCCGACCGTTTCGACAGACGCCGGCTGATGATCACCACCCAATCAGTACTGGCATTTCTGGCTCTGGTGCTTGCGCTGCTTACCTGGCTTAACCGGCTCGACATCTACATCCTTCTAACCATATCCCTCCTGACAGGATTTGTCGTAGCAGCAAACGCACCGGTTGCCCAGTCACTGTTGCCAGAACTCGTCGACAAACACGAAATACTCAACGCAGTTGCACTCAATTCCTCCATGTTCAATACTGCACGCATAGTCGGCCCT
>JBDRUL010000027.1:0-9814 GCA_039801305.1 Caldifarciminota bacterium
AGGACATGTTCCCGGTTGCCGAAGAGATCGGTAGACGGACGATAACTCTACCGCTTTACCCGGCCCTCACTGATTCCGAAGTCACTCATGTCTGCAACTCAGTGCTACGGCATATCCGGGCACTGCGACGAAAGTGAGCCAGACAGAAACCAGTGCGCAGAAAGGCCCTGCAACCCACAATGTTGTCCTCTATTCCCTGCTGATAGGAACTCTGGCAACCTTCATCGCCGGCTACTACTACGGCAGAGTAAACCACATTGAACAGCTCCCCCAGATATTTCGCGTCATGGACAGCTCTTACCTTAGGAACGACTTCGCTGTCAACGCCACAACCGGCTACGGCCCTAGGTTCTTCTATACCCGTCTACTGGGGTTTCTTGGAAAGCTCTTTCCACTGCCCGGGGTCTTTCTGGTTCTCACCTGCCTGCAGAACTCCGCAGTAGCTCTGATTACTTTCATAGCTGCCCGACGACTGTTCCTTTCCCAACTGTGGCCAGCGGTAGCTGCAACCATTCTGGTAGTATCTGTCAGAAGCGTTAGACTTGGGGAAGCGGATTACCTTCTGCTGCCGGCTCTGATTCCGGCATCACTGGTAACAGCACTTTCTCTCTTCTCAGTGTGGCTTGGTCTGCTCGATAAACCTTTTGCTGCCATGCTTGCCGCTTTACCGGCGGTCCTCTTGCACCCGCTAATGGGAATACTTTGCGGTGGAATCGGGATCGGCACTGCCCTGATCTGTCGAGTCCATCCGCCCTGCCGAAATCAAAGTTCTGGTTGGGCTGGCGCCATGCGACCGTTGGCTGCTCTAGGTTGTTTTGTCGCTATCTCCGCCGGGCTGTGGCTCATCCTGCCTCAGACAAAGCAGATACTCAGCACCCGGGAGTTTCTTGACGTCTACGCCAGGTTTCGCGCTCCTCACCACATTCTGCCCAGCACCTTTCCCTTGCGCGACTGGATGGCAATGCTCGCAATGCTTGGCGCGGCCAGTCTGGCCGGCATCCGCACCTATACTGTCATGACCGCCGACCGAAGTATTCTGCTCAGAATGGTCTTCGCCACAACAATAGTAATCCTACTCTGGCTTGGCGGGTATGTGTTTGTTGAAATACTTCCATCCCGGCTCTGGATCACCGCCCAAACCTTCAGACTCACCCTTCTGGTCAAATGGTTCTCCCTGATCCTCTGCGCCGGAGTAGCAGCGGAAACAGTCAAAAACCTTGGCACACCGCTTGCTACCGCCGGAGCAGCAATTTCTCTTGCCGGCTCAGGTTTCTCCCAACCCTTTGTGCTGCTCTGGGGAGAAGTGTCTCCTTGGCTCCGCCGCCTGCTTCACGAAGGCATTGCCGTACCGCTCGCATTCTTGGTCGCCACGATACTGAATGCGAGTATCGGAACGAACTTCAAGGAGCTGCACGCCCTAGCCATGACTACTATTGTTTCTCTCCTGTTCTTCGGGCTGCGGTCGGTCCGGCTCCGGTATCTGGCAAGCTTCGGGATTGGGCTGGTCTGGATCGCCCTGATTATCACCGCCCGCTTCTATCGCCTGCCATTGCTCTCACCTCTCTTTGCCCCCTCTGCCCCCACCTTTGCCATCGAGCAGTTGGGTAGCGCTGAAGCTGGATTGACCAAGTTCTGCCGATCGTTGCTCCCGGAAGATGCGGTTTTTCTCACTCCACCGGACTTCGGAATATTCCGACTGGCTGCAAGACGAGCTATCGTCGTAGACTTCAAGTTCGGCATGCCCAGCGACGAAACCTTTTATCTCTGGCGAGAGCGTCTTCGCGACTGTTACGGCGACGTAAACTCACAGGGGTGGAACGCGGTAGCGGAAATGGACTCCAACTGGCATCGGGTGACTGACGGCCGGCTGTTGGCGCTGGCCAAAAAGTACAAAGCATCCTACGCTGTTCTATATCGCGACACCCGCACAGACCTACCCGTGCTTTACTCCAATCAGAAGTACCAGCTGGTTCATATCGTGCAGGTGGTATCACTTCTGGCTTTCCGGACTGGAACTTCTCCGGTAAACGACCCGCAAGGCTACTTCAACCGGCTCATGGCCGAAGCGGGTATAACCGCCCCGCTGGGCAGCGGCTACTACATGCTAGTAAACCGAGAGCTAACCCAAACAGAAGCGCTCGCCGAATACCACTCAGCGGTGGCAGATGGCAGACTACCAGCGCTAGGCAGGATTATCCAGACGATAAGCACCTCCGACCAAGACCGCTCAAGAACGACCGCCCTCTTCTTTGTACCAGAAGAGGACTCTGTCCTGTCACCTGTCACCAAACCATCAGAACGCTGAAAGCTGTCTGGTGGCGTAATAGCGCGCTCCCCGGCCGCGTCCTCGCAGAACCAACACCCCCTTCTTGGTCATACTACCGAGCAGATAGGTCGCCTGGTCAGGCGACACGCGCAGCAAAGTCCGCACAATCTCATTCGTCACAAACCGCTCGGACTCCTGACCGCCAAGACTCTTCAGATAATCCATAATTGCGGCCTCGGCAAACTGCGCTTCGGCCCGACGAAACAGGGGGTAGCTCACGCTAGTGCGCAGCCGTGAATACACCGCCTTACTCAACCGATAGACCCTGCCCTTCTTATGTCCAAACGGCTCAAGGAGCCCGCGGACAGACATCTGGTTAAGTACCTCTCGAGCATCTGTTTCGGAGCGCTGAAGCAGATTCCGGGCATCGCCGATGTCTATCTCCCGATTACGCTTTAACCAGTTTAGTATCAGCAACTCATACAGTCCCAGTTCTCTCCCCTCCTGCTGTTGTCTCGCAACGAATGCCGCAAAGGGTTCGTCAATTCCGGAACCGGCAGCAGCACGGCCCGACCTAATGGTAACCCGGACAAAATCTGACCCGGCCTCAAACGATGGCGGCTCCTTCCCGTACGAAAGCAGAATATGAAACATCCTTCTTACACCCATCCCCGCTCGCTCGACCAACCCCAGTCTCTGAAGTATTTCGGCCAACAGACGGTTTCGGCTCACCGGCTCATGGCCGATGATATTTTCGGTCGTAATCCCTCCATAGAAGCCGCCCGGGCTCGATATCTCAATCCGGTCAGCATAGTGCCGGACGAATACCGGTCGCAGCAGCGTAAAATCCCGATGCACAAGCGCATTAAGAAGCGCCTCGCGGACGACTTCCTCTGGAAAATCAGGAATCTCAAAGTGAAATAGTCCGGCTTTGAGCGTGAATATCCGATTAAGTGAGACTATTGCCTGATGAAGCTGCTCCAGCATCGCCAGCAGCGGTCGGCGAGAATCGAACCGGCGGTCGTACTCTGTATCGCTCTGAAGGTGGAGATAGGTAACCTCATGTCCGGGCAGCTCCGTCCTAAGATATTCCTCCCTCCCTACAAGTATCAGTCCCGCCAAGGTCATGCGTAGGTCTGTCCCTGGCGCAATGACATTCAGCTGCTCAAGCAAAACCTCATTAGGCATTTGCAGCAGCACCGAGGCTGGCGAGTGGGCGGCAATGATCCGGCGCAACCGCTCAACCTCAATCATATCAACTGCTTCGGTGCTGTAGGGTGTAATCCGAGCAGAGGTATCTGGCGTACCTGTATCCACTGTTATCTCCTATCGCATCCTACGCTCTGAGCAACATCAGTCAAGGCGACGTTAACCAGATCTCCTGATCACGCGGGTTGACTCCTGCGCTTTCCAATCATACACTCCGTCAAATGAACATACGCTACAGCCTTGTCGTACCGGTCTACAACGAAGCCGGCTCGGTCCGGCTGCTCTACGAAGAGATAACGCCGGTAATGCTCGGCCTCTCTCAAGAAGGTGAATCGGACTACGAGCTGATTTTTGTAGACGACGGCTCAACCGACCCAACACCCAGGGAGATAGCCGCACTGGCAGAGACCGACAGTCGGGTACGGCTCGTCCGGCTACGCCACAATCTGGGCAAGTCTGCTGCCTACTCTGCTGGTTTTGCGGCTGCTCGGGGCGACGTGATTGTAACCCTCGACGGTGACCTTCAGGACGATCCGAGGTTCATCCCGAGTCTTCTGGACGTACTTCAGCAGGGATTTGACCTGGTGGTTGGCTGGAAACAGAACCGGCTGGAGAACGAACCGGCAAAGACACTCTCTTCCAGAATTTTCAACAGCCTCAAGAGACTGGTCTTCGGACTTAGGTTGCACGACTCCAACAGCGGTTTCCGTGCAATGCGCGGCACTGTTGCACGTTCCCTGCAACTCCACGGCGATATGTACCGTTTCATACCGGAGCTAGCTGCAAGACAAGGGTTTCGGGTTACTGAAATCCCGGTGATTCACCGGCGCCGCAGATTCGGGGAGAGCAAGTACGGTCCGGGCAGGTTCTGGACCGGACTGCTGGATCTGCTCTCAGTCAGGTTCCTGACCGGCTACATCCACAAGCCGCTTCACTTCTTTGGAACTCTCGGGCTCCTTCCGCTCCTTGTGGGATTGGGGCTCGAGTTCTATGTTCTCGTTCGGAAGCTGTTCGGCAGCCGGTTCCAGACACATCTGGCAGCGCTGATCATAGGGGTTCTGCTCATAATGGTCGGAGTGCAGCTTATCGCTATCGGCCTGATCGGTGAGATGATAAGGGCGGTTGCCAATGAACGCGGCGGCTCCCTGCACGAAGACTGACCGATTTCTGCCGGCGTACAGCCGGCTGGCTGCCAATAGAACTGCTCTCCTGATCCTGATTCTGGGCTTACTCGTACGGCTCGGGTTGGCAGCACTTCTGCAGCTCAATCCGGACGAGGTCATCCGCGTGCTCGCAGCTGACCGTCCCTCCCTTGCCGAGGTGTTCCGGCACGACCTGGACAACCCCCATCCGCCACTGCTTTCCATCCTGCTTTTCGGCTGGCGTATACTGGGACGGGGCGACTTCGTTCTCCGGCTTCTGCCAGTGGTGAGCAGCGGAGCAACGCTGTGGCTCGTCTATCGCTGGCTCAGCAACCGATTTGGCGAAACAACCGGTCTCACCGGACTGGCTCTGCTCTCTTTCCTGCCTTCGATGGTGGTGCCGGGATTCGAAATACGTCCCTACGCAGTAGAACTGCTGGGAATCGCCGGCGCGCTGTACACCCTGGATGCCGGACTGCACCGGCAGAATCCTGCTCTGCTTCTCCTCGCCGGTCTGCTGCAGGCACTGGCGCTGGCATCACACTACTCCGCGCTCATATTCATCGCCGCCGCCGGTGCCTACGGGCTCATCTCCCTCCTACGCCTGCACCTGCCCAGGAGGCTTACGCTGGCATGGATGTTTGGACAAGTCGTAACGCTGGGAACCTTGGTTCTGCTCTACTTCGTGCATATCCGGCGCCTGATCGGTGGGCAGCGAGAAACAATCCTGCGTGAAGAGTACCTGCGCAACCTATATTACTCACCGGACAAAGGTAGCCTGATCAGATTTCTTGCAAGCAGAACGTTTGACCTATTCCGCTATATCGCTGCTGACCCGAGGGGTGTTGTGGCTGCTCTGTTCTTGTTGCTTTTCATTGTTGGCGTCATTCTGCTCTGGCGTAAGCTCCGCTGGCAGGAAGGTCTGCTCATTCTGGCGCCATTCCTGATAGCAATGTTCATAGCTGCGCTGGGGCGTTATCCCCTCGGCGGCACCAGGCATCTGGTGCTGCTCATAATATTCGGTGTCGCCGGTGTCGCCTTCGCTCTCTCCCGCCTCATCCCGAAACGACTACTGCTCCTCGCTGGAACAATTGCAATGCCTCTATGGCTCGTGCTGGGCGGCTGGATGATCATGGGCGGGTATGTCAACCCCTTGGTCTTCCGTTCCAGCCATATCAGGTCAGCAGTCAGAGAAGTGAGACAACGGACTCGGCTCGGTGATATTGTCTTCTCCGACCTCCAGACACAACTGCTCCTAAAACGTTACCTCTGGAATAATCGCGGCCCTGTGCAGGCGCGCTACCCCAAGGGTCTATTCGACTACAAGGTTTCTGGTTACCGGCTGGTCTCAATTCATGACTGGCGATTCGTGCCAAGTCGCTTCGGACATGACTTCCGCCTCTTGACCGAGACCTACGGTCTGGCTACCGGGACTCCGGTGACCGTAGTGTCGAGCGAGTACTTCTACCCGCACTTGGCAGATGAGCTTGAGCGACGTGGGTTCGCTCCTGAGGCGGTCAGAACATTCGGGCCGAGAATTGCGGTCTTCACCTGTCGTGCCGGCAACGAGCCGGCCGATGACTCGGGCCGGCAGCATACTGCACTGCTGCGCCAGTCCCTAGACTCGCTGCTCGGTGTGGCTGAACAGCGACTGGGTGGCACAGCTGCCGCTACGATCTGGCCCGGCAGGTTTCTGGATATACCAGCGAGAAAGCGGCTCTCCGCTCTGGCTGGAGCTGTATTCAGCTATGCGGAGCTGACTGAAACACTGGAACAGAATCCGGACAGGATGCTGGATTTTCTGCCCGCCCTTGCTTTTCGGATCTATCGCACAACCGAGTTAACCCATCCCTGCCTGCTGCTTCGACCAGCTGAACAGTCCTATCTGGTTTACGGCGTGCGGGTGACGTTGGTAGCACAGAGCGCTGACAGTACTGTCGGCGTGTATCTGCTCGACACACCGGTCCCGCGGGGGCTGGCCAGCCTTGTCAGAGGCCTTGACCCTGAGCTAGCAGAAATGTCCCGCATAATACTCTGGCCGGCACGCTTCGGCACCCTAGCCCAAGAGCTCCTTTCCGGCAGATACAACCGCCCAATTGTGCCCTACTGCGTGCTCAAACGTGCACTGGAGCAAGGCGAGTGCAACATCGAATCAGCCCTTCCGGCGCTGGCTTTCTGGGAACTGGGGACATATGAGCCGGCACCAGTATTCATGACCGTGATGAACCAACTCAGCGACACGACTGTGGACGGCGTCCAGATACGGCTTCTGAAAGCGGATGTTGCTAACGGCGTCGGGCTTTTTATGCTTATTCCAGACACAAGATAGAGTGGCCGTTTGACTCTGAAAGGAGTAGCAGATATGGCAGGACACGGGTACCCCAGCAGTGCTGTTCTGGTGCGTCAAAGCCGTATTTGCGGCAAGACCGCTGTGTCTGAGTTGCTGGGCATAGCTGCCGGAGCGGGTCTTATCGCACTATTGTCACAGGTGCGAATAGTCCTTCCGTGCACGCCGGTACCGATCACCGGTCAGACCATCGCGGTTCTCCTGATACCAGCAGCTCTCGGCTGCGTACGCGGCACTCTTGCGGTGCTTGTTTATCTTGCTGCTGGCATCAGCGGCCTGCCGGTATTCAGCGGCTCAGGCGTTGGCTGGGCACATCTGCTTGGCCCGACCGGCGGCTATCTAACCGGATTCGTGGCGGCAGCCTTGCTGGTAGGGAGAGCAAAGGACATGAACCTGCTCCGTAGCTGGTCTTCCCGGCTCATCATACTCCTGCTCGCAAACCTGATAATCTATCTCTTCGGAATCGGCTGGCTGGCCCGATTTGTCGGGTTCCCGAAGGCAGTTGCCCTGGGTGTGCTGCCCTTTCTGCCTGGCGACGGGCTAAAGGTGTTTCTTACCGCCGCACTGCTGCGTCTCTATACTCTCCGCTACCCGGCTCGCTAACGCACAATCACCGCCCGCGACGACTCCCGCCCGCGGTAAACGAAGTAGACACCAGCTGGCAGGCTTCCCACATGGTTCAACCCGGGCTTGAGCTCCAGTACCTGGCGGCCAGCCGGATCATACAGTGCACACCCCGGAACATATTCAGCCGGTGCCAGATAGAGAGCGCCCCTGACCAGCGACTGGCTGCTATGGCGATTGGAAAGGATGGCCGACTCGGCAACGCCCGTGAGTTCTGTAACCATCCTGATTGCCCGCCTGGGCGCAATCGGCGCCGCCCCGTGTGCGTAGGTGCCGTTGAACAGGTCGCAGATGGCCACCGTCTGGGTCTGATCCTGTATTCCTACCGTCGAGCTCGTATAGCGGTTGGCCGTAAGGTATTGCAGCATAATAACGTTGTCTCCTGATGCCGGTGCCAGCGTGGTGTCGTAGAACATGATCTCAAACTTCTCTCTGACCGTGTTCGGGTTGTAGTAGGCAACGCTGTCATATTCGATAACCAACCGATGATTCGCCGAATCATGCCAGTAGTAAACCGCACCGGCGACAACCGGGTCTAGGTCATCCCAGTTGGCAAAGACTGCTGCTCGGGGCGCGGAGCTGTTAGGCAGGCTGGTATTGGTGTAGTTGCGCGTCGTATAGTTACCCATCGCCACCCAGCCGTCAGCCGAGACCGATACCTGCGTGTAGCGCTGCCCGTAGAAATAGATCGGACCGAACCCTGCCGGCAGGTTGACAACAATGACATCGTCATTGTGCGCATAGTTGAGCCTCGTCCCCTGCTGGCGGATCTCGACCCAGTTGAATACCGGATGCTGGGCATAGCCGGTATCAATGTCATCGTAAGCCCAGTAGAGCGGCGGCTGTCTTGGCCCATCTGGAACCGGATCAGTAACCAGATACCTGCCGATTGTCAGGTCAAAACTGGTAACCCAGGAACTCTCGGCAGAAACAATGTTCATCGTGAAGCTGACGACGTGCTCCCTGGGCGTGTTTGCCGCTGCACGCATCAGATACGGCTGCAGACTCACCGCGGTCTCCTGTGGAGCAATGCTCCCGTAGCCGGACGTTGCAGAGAAGAGAGTAACATACGGGTCGCTGGTGCTGATCGAAGCGCTAACACCGGTTGCGGTTACCATTCCGAAGTTCTTCAGGGTAACATAGACCGCTACGCTCTCACCCGGATCCCAGAACCCGTTGTTGTTGCCTGCTGAGTCCTGAACCCGGCTGCGCAGAAATCCCACCAGTGGCTTGTTAACCGGCACTGGCTGACCCAGCGTAGCGAGAGCCGCAACTGCTGCCTTTGTCACCTCGGTGCACCAGTCGTTGTTGTTGTAACCAGCTCCGATTGAGTCTCCTGCTGTATGGTAGTACGGATTCACGGGCCAGAAGTCCTCGATGCCACAGAACGCCACATAGCCGTTGTTCCAGAATGGTCCGTGGTCAGAGTTCTGGTTGTCATTTACCATGTACTTGGTGCAGATAAGATTGGTATACGTGTCGGCAACCGCTGTAAACCAGTCGGAGAATGGACCACACGGCGGATTGGCAATCTTGGTCACCAGCTGCAGATCTTCTGGCATTGCATCCACATAGCCGATCATGTCGAAGTTGAGCACACCCAGAATCGAGTCGCCCCGGCTGCGCGCCCTGGCCGCATAGTATTCGCTGCCATAAAGACCGAACTCCTCGCCCGAGAAGGCAATGTAGCGCAGGTCGCGGCTGAACCGATAGGGTTGCATCACCCGGCATGCTTCAAGCGTGGCGGCAACTCCAGAAGCATTGTCGTCGGCACCCGGCGCGTTTGAGGGCGCATAGGAATCGAAGTGCCCGTCGATGATGGCATAGGGATTCCGCTGACCGGCGGTGCCATAGCGGATGCCTATCACATTTGGCGCATGTCCGCTGGTGTGGTACTCGAAGTAGACGCTGTCGCAGCCGTAGGCGAGGAACTTCTGACGGATCCACTCTGCCGCTGCCCGGCAGGAGTCACTGGTCGAGTAACGGGTGCGGTATCTCTGCAGACGGCGGACATACGAGAGCACCGATTCCGGTCTGACGTTCTGAACCATCTGTTCGATCAGCGGATTTGTAATCACCGGCGGCAGGCTGACCTGCCGGTTGTTCAACACCAGCGGCCGCAGCCAGACCCGGCTCTTCAACCGTACCAGAGCGATCAGCCGCTCAATATCCGACTGATCAAGCCGTAGGTAACAATCGTGTTCGTCCGAGTAGACGATCGTCGCA
>JBDRUL010000028.1:0-688 GCA_039801305.1 Caldifarciminota bacterium
CAAACAGACGAAGTGATGTTTGAATGTCGTTCAGGTCGGGTGACGCCTATCGACATCGCGTCGTTACTGCTCAAAGCCCAGAGCGCCGCCCGTGAACGCCTCCACGAACTTGAGCAGACTTGGGAAGAGGTCAGGCGTAAGGCTGAGACACTTCCGGCTCCAGCATTACTGTATGAGGAGCCGCCGATTGGAGTGAGAATAGTCAGAGACATGTTTACCCCGAGCGTCGAGAAGGTGACCATTGACTATGAACCTTGCTACCGGGATGTCATTGCCTATCTGGGCAGAGTGGCACCGGGTCTGCGGCGCCGGGTTGAGCTGTACCGGGGCGAGGTGCCGCTGCTTGAGTATGCCGGTGTCGAGAATGAACTTGAGAAGATATTCCAGAAGCGCGTCTGGCTGAAGTCCGGCGGCTTCATTACGATTGACCAGACCGAGGGAATGGTGGCGATCGACGTGAATACTGGTCGGTCCGCGCGCGAGGAGGATCCGGAGAAGCTTATCCTTTCGACCAACCTTGAGGCAGCAGCCGAGATTGCCCGACAGATACGGCTACGCGACCTTGCTGGGTTGCTGGTCATTGACTTTATCGATATGGAGGATCAGAAGAACATCGACCGGGTGATCGAGGAACTGAAATCACACTTGGCTAACGATCGCGCCAAGTCCGACTTCTCGAGGATGAGCC
>JBDRUL010000028.1:698-9721 GCA_039801305.1 Caldifarciminota bacterium
GCTTTGGTCTGCTGGAGATGACTCGCGAACGCATCAGGCCGGGGATAATGTATTTGATGTGCGAAACCTGTCCTACCTGCAGCGGTTCGGGCAGGGTCCGTTCCCGTTCAGAGGTGGCGATGAGGATCGAGCGGGCGATCGTCACCCGGTTGCAGCGGCTGCGGGGACGGAAGGTGAGAATCCTGACTGCACCACAGATGACGGATTTTCTGAACAACGAGTGGTACGAGCGGTTTGCCGAGTTCGCCAAGCGCTACGAGCTGGCAATAGACATCAAGACCGACTATCAGTTGCAGCCGACCGAGTTCAAGTTGCTGACTGAAGCCAGCTAGTCTACGGCGACTATCTTGCGCCGTTGACGGTGCCCGGCTACGATTCGCACTCTTGTCCGCGGTATACCGAGATACTCGGCAATTGCCGCCATGAGCGCCGCATTGGCGGCACCGCGAACGGCCTGCGCCCTGACTTTCACGGTCAGTGATCCGTCGGGGTTACGTAACACACTCTGAGTCTTGGCACCGGGGCGCGCAATGATGTGAAGGCGCAAGTTCAACCGGCTCGGGCGCTGGGCGATATGACGTTGTCAGTGGCAGTGAGCTGGCTGTGATAGCGGTCTTCCAGCTCCTGGCGCTTGCCGACGTTCCAGCCGGACACCCGTGAGAAGTAGCCGGTGACACGGGTGATGTAGTCCACCTCAGACGAGTGGCAGTAGGGACATACCTCGTGGCGTCCCCGGAATGTTCTTGAGCACTTGCAGGTGGTGAATTCCGGTGAGAAGGCAATCTGGGCGTTGCGGGTGTTCCGGTATGTCTTCAGTACAAAGTTGGCGATGGATTCCTTGGGTGGCCGCGAGTCGGCAAGCCAGATGTGGGTGAGAGCACCGGCTTCGATCATGTCGTGGAACTTGCCTTCAAGGTAAACCCGGTCAATAGGGTCGATCGGGTGACCAATGTTGAGATAGGTCGAGTTCGTATAGTAGACCGAGCCCCGGTCGATGATGCCCTTGACTACCTGCTGCGCCTGATCCGGGAAGTAGGCCAGATCAAGCTTGGCGAGCCGGTAGGCGGTGGACTCTGCCGGGGTCTGCTCCAGTACAAAGTGCATCTTATGCTCGGCTGCCAGACGCCGGCACTCGATGTTCATGAAAGCTATGACTGTGAGACCGAACTTGAAGGCTGCCTCGGATTCATGCAGCTGTTGCCCAAGGTGGTACTGCACCATCTCATTGAGTCCGAGCACACCGATGAGGTAGGTGGCACGCTCTAGACGCAGGTAGGGCTCGCCGTCCTGGTCCATTGTCAGCAGGGCGAGCGGTCCGTCATTGCGCAGCTCCAGAAGTTGCCGTATGAAATCGAGCTTCTGTCGGTGAGCACGCACTGCCAGTTCGAGATTCTGGCGCAGCAGCGCGAAGAGGGTGTTATCATCGTGATTGGCAAGGAAGGCGATGCGGGGAAGATTGAGGGTGACATTCTGCAACGCACAGTAACGCATTTTCCAGGGTGTCACAGCGTCCCGGAGGTCGTCCTTATTGAGTTTGAAACTCAGACGGCAGCACTCGGATACTTTGGCAGTATCTCCCCGATCAAAAACAAAATAGGTATTGCCCTTCTCCGCAGCAACGTCGCAGATGTGATAGAGAAAATCCTGCCAGCCTTCGGTGCGGAAGAAGGCGTCGGTCATATGCACCAGTGGATTGGGGAAGAAGAAGGGCCGTCCCGAGCCGTCCCCTTCGCGATAGACATCGAATATCGCCCAGACCAGACGCTGGGCGTCGGCCAAGTACTCCTTGTACTTCTTGCCGGTATATGTGCCGCCCGGTCCGATGGCGTCCACCTCGGCAAAGTGAGCCGGTATCTCCCAGTAGAGATTGATATCTGAGAAGATCGCCTGACCGCCGCGTGCGACATTCTGCTGGGAGTACTCGAACACGAGCGTCTGGGCAAGCTGGTGGACGTCGCGGTCGCTGCGTCCGGTAATGAAGGGAGCGAAGAAGAGGTTGACAGCATCCCAGCCGATGGCTCCGGCAAAGTGGCCCTGCAGCGCGGCAGAGAATTTCACCATATGCGCAAGCAGGACTTCGGCATGCCTGGCGGGCTTGGCCATTGAAAGCGCATTGGGCAGGTTCAGACCGAACTTCTTGACATACTCAAGTGACTGTCCGGAGCAGTACGGGCGGTTGATGAAACCGAGGTCGTGAAGGTGTATGTCTCCCCGGATGTGAGCGTCGGCGATATCGGTGTCGAAGACGCTGGAGAGGGCGTACTGCTTAAGTGTGGTTTCAGCTAGAGTCATATTGGTGGCCTCGGGGTTATGGGGAATGTTGGCGTTCTCGCGGTTTCTAAAGAAGAGAAGCTGCTCAAGCTCGGACACCGGTACGCCAAGTCGCTCGTGCCGCCGGCGGTACTCCTCAAGACCGCGCTCAACCAGCCGGGCATTGACAAGCTCGCGGACCAGTGCCGACGTGACGCGCTTTACATTGGAATTGATAATTATCTCTTCCACCTCGCGGGCAACCTCTTCAGCCTCGTACTCGGCGAGATTGGCTTCTCTCATCAGTGCCCGGCTGATACGACTACGATCCCAGTGGCGGATGGTGTCGTCACTAGTGCGTACGAACAGCGCGAAGTCGGTAGACTCCTTCTCCCGGCTGATGAGGCTGCGGGGATTGGCGGCGGTGCGACGTCTTCTGGCTTTGTTGTGCTGTTCGCGATAGAGGATGAAGGCCTTGGCGGTACGGGTGTGGCCGGTCTCCATCAGTATCCGCTCGATTGTGTCCTGAATCTCATCTACGGTTGGGATGTGGGGGCCTCGGTCTTCATAGAGTCGCTGTACGGCGGCGACGGCGAGCTGCTCGGCGAGGTTTCTGTCCTCGCCACCGATCGAGCGAGCAGCCTTGAAGATTGCGTTGGCAATCTTGGTGATGTCGAAGTCGACGATGTCGCCGTTACGTTTCTGAATACGACGGAAATAACTCTGCGGCCTGCTGACCGGATTTGTCTGACTCTGTTTCTGCTGCTTTGACTCGGGCACCGCTTCCTCCCTGCCTGAGAACGCGCTGCTTTCCGCTGAAACATTCTGTTGAAAGTAATTGTTATGCTGATTATTGTTCATTGAAGACTGCGCATAATACAATAACGGCTGAGAGGCTGTCAAGCAATGTTTGGTCAAGGGGCAATATCCGCCAAGTGATTGACAAAAATTAGGTTAGATACAGGCTACCTGTTGCTTCGTGGGTGATGCGTTAACAGATTCTTTGCATGGAGTTCATCTGTGGTAGTGACGATACTGGGTTTTCCACATAGTTATCCACTTTATGGTTTGACAGTCTTATCTTCTGGGGGAAGAGAGGTTGCTCAGCTGGCCTGCTGGTGCAGGTTGGGGCGGAGGTGATCGTATCCACAGGCTTTCAACGGCCTTATCCCCAGCCGGTCGCGCAGAAACAGGCCATGACCCCGTTTCACAGTTCCTATTTTGACGATCGGGGTGTCTGCAATAACACGGGCAAGGTTGACAGGTGCAGTGAAAAGTAGTTCGTAGTCCTCGCCTGAAGCGAGGCAGAATTCCAGCGGATCGATGCCCCGCATTGCGCAGAGGCGACGCGTAGCAGGGGTTATGGGAATGGCAGACGCGTCAAGTTCGATTCGCACTCGGCTCAGTCGGGCGATGTGTCCGGCGTCGGTTGCGAGGCCGTCAGATGTATCGATCAGCGCATGCAGATGCGGGGCGAGTTTCCGCATTGCGGCAATGCGGGGCAACGGCAGCAGGTGTCGCCTGACAGCTGCAGTCCAACCGCTTCTACTCCCGAATGTCCCATATGAGAGGACTATTCTGCCTGTTTCGGCAAGACCGGCATAGCCAGTGAGGTAGACTGAGTCGCCGGGTTTTGCTCCTGAACGGAAGCAGGGTCGGCGACTGTGGCCGGTGGCAGTGATTGTCAGTATCATGTGGTCAAGAGCGATCGTGTCGCCACCGACTATTTCGCAGTTGAGGCGGCTGCAGACGTATCCGATTCCCCGGTAGAGCTGACGGATGGCCTCTTTCGAGATTGCGGGCGGTACTGCCAGCGAGACCAGCACTGCATCTGGTTCTGCGGCCATTGCCACAATGTCCGACAGGGCAGCGCAGGCACAGCGCCGACCGATATCATAGTGGGTCATGTAGGCACTGTCGAAATGGACTCCCTCAGCGTACGCGTCAGTGGTGATGACGGTGCCATCAGCAAGGACAGCGGCATCGTCTTCAATGCCAAGCCTGGCGCGTGAGCAGGGCTTTATCGTCTGCTGGATCAGTCGTATGAGACCGGCTTCGCCAAGGCGGTCGATACGCACAGTCAATATTATCCGCTGAGGTCAGGAAGGCAACATCAGCGGTCCTGGTCGCTTTGTCGGTTGCCCATTTTGGTTGTGCTCAAATCAGGATGAGGTATCTACAATTCTTCTTGTTGACCATCGATACTTATCAAGTCCCTGTATTGACTATGCTTACTGGGTAGGGGGGGCATGCCCGGGGCATGCCCCCGGGCTGTCCCGGGGACTGCTCTGGGGCAGGCTGTGCTTGAACAGGAGAGAGGAGTTTGCTATAATCTATTCAGTTTCAGGAGGGATGGGGATGTCAAATGCTAGACTAACAGATTGCGAGCAGCGAACAGCCAAGAAGCAGACCGCGTACCACCGGTTTAGTCCTACCACCTTTGAGCAGAGGCTTCTCAGACGGATAAGGGATACGGAGCTTGGCGAGGTGGACAGGAGGAAGGTGTTGGCGCTGTGCCGACAGGTATATCGGGTAGCACATGTACGCCCGGGGGCAAGACTGGCCTCAGCAGTGACAGATGCGGCTTGTGGAGCGGTACGGGAGGGCCTGCGGCCGCAGGCGGCTTTCCGAATAACCGGGATGGCCTTGAATATTCTGGGACTTGACTTGCCTGTCGGAGTGGGCAGGTCGCTCAAACAGTACATTCTTGATGGCGTTTAGTCTTTCTGCTATGGCTAGGCGGAATGTCGCAAGCGCAGCCCTAGTGGCGAGGGAACGGAGGAGAAGAAACCGCAAGTCCGCAGGTCTGGTGTGCGCGTGCTCGATTGGCGATTTTCCGGTCACATACCCTGGGTACACACATGCAGGGCTGGTGCCAGAGTTTGAAAGGCCAGTCGCCGCAACCAGGGGTAACAAGGAGACGCCAGAGCCTGACTCTGCAGCTGATCTGTCTGTTTCTCAGGTTTGAGCCAGGGATAGCGTCCTGCCGCGGCCGCTGCGGTTGACGACTGTCCGGCGGTGGGATAGAATCGCCCAGTGAAGAGAGCGGGCAGATGAGAATACTGGCATCGATCGCTGCGCTCACCGGACTCTGTCAGGGAGTCGTTCCTCATTTCAGCCTCAAGGCGGTTCAGCCGCTGTTCGATGATATCTACGGTGTGGCACCAAGAATAGGCGTGGGAATCGCCTTTCCGCAGTCGAGTAACTTTGCCTTCAGAACAGAACTGACCGGTCTTTACGGAACCGGGCGTCCCGGGTTTTCGTCCTACCACAAGCTGGGGGTGATGGCTCGCGCTGCTGAACAGGTGAACCTCAGGCCGGTGCTGGACGCATACCTCGACGGCGGGGTCATGTACGCCTACGCCCGCGAGTGCCAACCCTATGCCGATACAAACGGAGTGATTACTTACCGCTGGGGTTCGGGCTCGGCAATGGGTCTGTTTGCCGAAGGGGGTGCGATTCTGGCTCGGAGCAGCAGGCTGCGGCTAGATTTCGAGGTAGGTCTTGATCTCGTTGCGATACAGACCGATCTGCAGCTGCCGGGCAGGTATCCCTCATATTCTACCGTCTCTTTGTCCGGACTCAGTGCGGGATTTGTGCTCAGCCTTGTTCAGCCCTAGTTTCTCCAGCCGGCGATGGCGATAACTAGACTCTCCGTAGCGCTGCTGATCTGCGGTGGACTGGCGTCTGCAGACGGCGGGCTGATTACCGGTCCTGACGGCTGGGTGCACGAGTACGGACAGGTGGCAGCGATATCATACTTCGGCGGCAACGAGCAGCTGGCACTCGTTGCAAGCTACCGGGCCGGGGCTGACAGTTTTGCCTGGATTATTCCGTTACCAAGCTTACCGGCAGTAGATACCGTCCCGCTGGGGTTCTTTGCCGAGCTGCAGGATTATTCTCAACCTTACTACCGCAGCGGAGACTGGTTCGGGTGCGGCGGAATGGAACCTATGCCCGATGCCAGGTTCGGTGACTCGCTGGGCGTGGAGGAGATTGCTCACGGTCTGGTCGGTATGTATGAGTACGAGGTTCTGCGTGTTGAGATCGCGGAGTCCCTTGTCGCTTACCTTGCTCGTAGTGGTTATGTGCCAAGGTCTGATCCTACGGCGGTGTTTCAGCACTATCTGGACAGAGGTTGGAACTTTTTCTTTGTGGCACGGGTACAGGATTCGCTGTCTGAGACTGAAGGTCGTGCTGTTGGTATCAGGCTGGCGTTTGCGAGCGATTCGGCAGTATATCCACTCTATGTGAGCCGGCTGGGCTCAGTATATACCGGAGTTGTTCTGTATGTTCTCGCTGAACACCGGATGCACTTCGCTGGTGCTGAACTCTGGTTCTCGGGTCGGGTCGAGCCCGCGACGTTCTACTGGGATGCCGGAATGGTTGAAAGACCGTGCCGGCTGACAAAGCTGTTGAAGTACTATCAGCCGGAACAGATGCAGGATATTGTACTGCGCCGTGCACCTGATGACCGGGACTTCCGGATGGTCGTGAGCGCCGGCGGTAACTACGGTTCGCTCATGCCGATGCTGGCGTTGGCCGGGCTGCTGCTTGTCAGAAGGCGAAGAGCCGGCTAGTCTGCTGGTTTCTTGACTCAGTCGGGTTTTTCCCGATACTCAAACGTTGACGATAGCCGAGTTTCAACGACGTATTGCCGATATCTATCTGGCCAGGGACAGCCGTCGGGGTGTGGATGGCACATTCCGCTGGTTGATAGAAGAGACCGGTGAACTGGCACGGGCGCTGAGGAGTGGCGACCGGCACAACCTTGCCGAGGAGTTTGCTGATGTCTTTGCGTGGCTGGTGAGTCTGGCTACGCAGAAAGATATCGATCTGGAAAAAGCCTGCCAGAAGTATAGTGGCGGTTGTCCAAAATGCCGGTCAACTCCCTGCGTCTGCAGCGATGATTCCGGGAAGTAAGGAGTTAGAACAGGTATGACGTTTCTGAAGATAGTCCTGTTGATTATCAGTCAGCCTGTGGCTTCAGCAGGGGCTGCAGAGCTGGCAGTCCTTAAACCGGCGCCACCGGTGGGGTTGCAGGTGTTTGATACCCCTAATGACGACGGCCGGAGCCTGACACTGCGCTGGCAACCCGGCCCGGGAGCCGCTGTGGAGAGCTATGTGATAATGCGGGCAGACAGGGATTCCCTGCCGGTAATGGTGGCGGCGCTCGGTGGCAATGAGACCGAGTATCTTGACGAGGATGTTGTTGACAATCGTCCCTATCGATACTGGATAGGCGCGGTGGCAGGCACTGATACCGCCTGGAGCGAGTTGAGCCGGGTGGCAGTGAGCAGGCCTCAGTGGCTCAATACATTTCGGATAAACGTGCTTGTCGGTATGCTGGTCTTTTTTGCGCTGGTCATCTACTTCATTCAGCACGCTCGTGCAGGTAGGCAGCTTTTTGTGCGGCGGATTGCCGGGCTCGACGCGGTCGAGGAAGCAGTAGGCCGTGCCACCGAAATGGGCAAGCCGATCGTGTACGTACCGGGGCTGGGTGGTGTTTCGGATATAGCCACCATCGCCTCGATAAACATCCTCGGCGAGGTAGCCAAGAAGACCGCCCAGTATGATTCGGCTCTGCTGGTGCCGAACAGGGATCCGATCGTCTATACGGTAGTTCGGGAGGTCGTGAAGGAGGCATACACGAAGGCTGGGCGTCCGGATGCGTTTCGCCCGGACAATGTCTTCTTTGTCACTCAGGAGCAGTTTGCGTATGCGGCAGCAGTAGACGGTCTGATGGTTCGGGAGAAGCCAGCAACCAACTTCTTTCTTGGGACCTTCTGGGCTGAGTCGCTGATACTGGCGGAAACCGGGGCTACGACCGGTGCGATTCAGATTGCCGGAACAGATTCGGTCTTCCAGCTGCCGTTCTTCATCACTGCCTGCGACTATACTCTCATCGGCGAGGAGCTGTATGCGGCTTCGGCGTATCTTTCGCGGGAACCTCTGTTGCTGGGTTCGCTCAAGGGACAGGACTACGGCAAGATGATAGTTCTGCTGGTCATTGTTCTCGGTTCGGTCTGCCTGCTTCTGTCCAAGATTCCGGCTCTGGGCTCTCTGACGCGTGTGGCTGAGCTCTTTGCGGTTAGATAGGGGGGCATCTTGAGACGAACAATACCTCTGATGCTTGTTCTCTTCATGGGTGTCTCCATGATGATTCAGTTCATGATTCCCCATGGGATTTCGGTTGGGTACTACGAGCTCACGAACAAGTGGATACGTATCGTGGCGGCATTCGCGCTGGTGCTGGGGACGGGCAGTCTGATAATGCATCATGTGGACAAGCTGCAGCGCCGGCGCAAGGGCTGGCCCTATTCGGTCATCACGCTGGTGGCACTGCTTGCTACTGCGGTCGTAGGCCTGGGTTGGGGTGTCAAACCCGGAGCGCCGCTGCAGGAAGTGATATTCAAGAACATTCTGGTACCGTTGAATGCGTCGATGTTTGCGATTCTGGCATTCTACATGGCGTCGGCGGCATATCGGGCATTCCGTGCTCGTACGACCGAAGCCGCCCTGTTGCTTGTGGCAGCATTCATCGTCATGCTCGGTACTGTGCCCATCGGAGCAGACGTTCCGTTCCGGGTTCCCGCCCTGATTCTAATGACCATAGGTATTCTGGCAGCGATTGTGTCTGCTGTGAAGAGCAGACGCTGGTTACGGGTGGGGCTGTTGCCGCTTGTCTGGCTGGTCTGTGCTCTGGCGATACTGCGCCTGTTTGCTCCGACTTTCGGAGAGGTGAAGGAACAGGTGCTTTCAAACCCGAACAT
>JBDRUL010000029.1:0-5658 GCA_039801305.1 Caldifarciminota bacterium
TCTCAACGATTCGAAGTCGGCCTGCGGCTCACGCATCGACAGACACTGGCATATCGGTAAAGGCGAGATTGGGAACGCGGGCCTGCGAAATATCGTCAATCACCCTCTGCTTTCTCATCTGCCCGCAGTGATGGAGACGCCTCGTCACAATCCGGGGGACGACCCGATGAATATGCGGGCTGCCCGCAGGCTGCTCTCGTGAAGATACGCTTCTGGGGCGGGGCCGGTACTGTTACCGGCTCCAAGCACCTGCTGACATGCGACCGGCAGCGTCTGCTGCTTGAATGCGGGTTGTTTCAGGGACATCGTGACGAGGCTGAGTACACTAACAGGAACTTCCCATTCAAGGCGCGGGATGTCAGCTTTGTGGTACTCAGCCATGCGCATATCGATCACTGCGGCAACCTGCCTAACCTGGTGAAGCGCGGCTTCAGGGGTACCGTTCTGATGACGCCGGTGACCGCGGCGCTGACGAGGATTCTGCTTCTGGACTCGGCGCGGATACAGGAGGCTGATGCCGATTATCTTAACAGGAAACGGCGTAAGCAGAACGAGCCGCTCCGGGAGCCACTCTACACTGAGACAGACGTGGAACGTTCCTTCGATTACTTCTCTGCCGAGGGTTATGCACGCAAGCATCGTCTGGGCAAGTTTACGCTGTGGCTCCATGACGCAGGTCACATCCTTGGCTCGGCGCTTGTCGACATCGAAGTAGATGGCAGGCGTATTCTTTTCACCGGCGATCTGGGCCGCCCGAAGGTTCCCATAGTGCGGGACCCGGTGCTGGTGTCAGAGACGGACTACCTGGTGATGGAAGCTACCTATGGTAACAGGGTACACGGCAGTTACGCAGACGTGGCGAACCGCCTTGCCGAGCTGATTAACCGTGTCTATCAACGCGGGGGCAGGATTATCATTCCGGCTTTCGCGGTCGAGCGCTCACAGGAGGTTGTCTACAATCTGAGGTGCCTACGTGAGGCGGGGAGTATTCCGGCAATGCCGGTCTTTGTAGACAGTCCGCTTGCCAGTCGCGTGACTGAAGTTTACCGTAACAATCCGCAGTATTATGACGACGAGGCTCTTTCTGTTCTGGACGCCGGACGCGAACCATTAGACTTCCCTGAGCTTCGCTATGTAGAAACAGTGGAGGAATCGAAGAGCCTGAACGATTTCACCGAACCTTGCATAATCATATCGGCTTCCGGGATGTGCGAGGCAGGCCGGGTGCTGCACCATCTGAAACACGCCATCGGTGACCCCAGGAACCTTGTTCTGCTGGTTTCGTTTCAGGCTCAGCATACTCTGGGACGGAGGCTGCAGGAAGGGCAGCCGGTCGTCAGAATCTACGGCGAAGAGTTCGAGCGGCGTTGCGAGGTTGTGACAATGGACGAGTTCAGTGCTCATGCTGATCGGAACGGTCTGCTCGGTTATGTAAGACAGATGAACCTGAACCGTCTGAAGAAGGTGTTCATTGTCCACGCTGAGCCGGACGCAGCCGGCGCAATGGTTGAGCCTTTGCGGGAGCTCGGCGTGAGGGAGGTGATAATCCCCTCGGTAGGTGATGAGTATGAACTGTAGGCAATGTTTCCTGTTCAGACTCGGGCTTGCTGTTCTGTTCATGAGCGTTGGCGGCTGCGAGTGGCTTCTGAAGTTTGACAAGACGCCACCGGTCTGCTACCTGCGCAGCCCGGTTGACTCGAGCACCGTGTGCGGCACTGTTTTCATAAGAGCAGAGGCCGAGGATAGCATCGGAGTCAGCCGCATCGAGTTCTATGTTGATAATCGCTGGTTGGGCACAGAATCCACCTCGACAGCAGTAAAAGAGTGGGCAACCGATACCCTGCCGGAGCAGAGCTGGCATACCGTCTTCTGTGTTGCGTACGACCTTGCCGGTAATGCCGGTTTCAGTGATACGGCAAACGTCAGGATAGAGTTGCCGGAGCAGAGAAACGTCTATCACGGCACTTTTGAGCTACGCAACGGTCAGCGGTTGAGTGTCGGTTTCGATGCCCGTCCGGGAGACAGTCTGCTCGGCGAAGCCCGGGTTGCCTCCAACGGTGTCATCAGCCGCTTTCTTTGGTTGGACAGGGCCAACTTTGACTTGTACCAGCGCCAGCAGCCGTTCACCCCCATTATCAGCATAACCAGTGTCAGGGAACTGACCGTACGGGGAGCAGTAGCTGCGAGCGACTCCTTCTACCTGGTGTTTGAAAACAGTACCGGCTATACCCAGACATATTGGGCAAGGTTCAGACTGGAGTAGAAAATGGCCTTAGTACTTATTGCACTCACAATTGCCTATGCCCGGCCTGACTGCCCGCCGGTGACGGATTCAGACATACTGAACGTCCTGCAGCGCGAGTATGCGCTGGCGACGGTCATTGCCAAAACTCCGGAACCCAAGAGCGGATGTCCGCTGAGCGAGCGTGTTCCGGGAAGGTATGCGGTCGGGTTTGAGCCGGCGCGACAGGAGGTCGCTGTTGCCTGGATAGCAGAGAAGGGCGGAAAGGTCTTGCGGGTAGACAGTGTTCTTGGCTTTGCAGTGGCGTATTTCGGAGACAGCCTCAGTCCTGAAGAAGAGCTTTCAGGGGAATGGCGCTGTCTGGGTCTGCGCTATCTTGAACCGGACTACCAGGTCTGGGTTACTCGTATCCCAAACGATCCTTACTTTCTTACCTACCAGTGGGACAAGTATGTGATGTACGCGGACAGAGCATGGGATCTGGCTACCGGCGGTCAGGTGAAGCTGGCCATCGTTGATAACGGTGTTGACTATCTTCATCCTGATCTTGCTGCCAACTTTGACCCTGCCAATCGTGGCTACGATTTTGTCCGCGGGGACAATGATCCGCGGCCTGACAATGCGTCTGTTCCCGAGGCATTTCATGGAACCCACGTTGCCGGAATTGCTGCGGCTGCTATCGACAACAGCCTGGGCGTTGCCGGCTGGGCGCAGGTGCAGCTGCTGGCGGTTAGGTGTCTGAACGACTCGGGTCAGGGGAACACAACTGACGTGGCTTCCGGGATTCGCTGGGCGGTTGACCAAGGTGCGCGGGTGGTGAATCTGAGCCTTGGCGCCACATATTCACCGCAGCCGCTTACCGAAGCCTGTAATTATGCGGTTCAGCAGGGCGCGTTGCTGGTCGCGGCATCTGGCAATGACGGTTTGGGCAGCATAAACTATCCGGCAGCTCTCGAGGCATGTGTTGCGGTCGGAGCTCTCAGTACCGATTCCCGTCTGGCTTCTTTTTCCAACTATGGGCACGAGCAGGAGGTGGTCGCACCGGGAGTTGATATCCTCTCGACCGGACTGAATGGCACTTATCTGAAGGCTGACGGTACATCCATGGCAGCGCCGCAGGTGGCGGGCGTAGCCGCGCTGGTTCTGGCTCATTCTCCGGGTTTGAGCCTTCCCCGACTGCGCGCAATCCTTACTGCTGCCGCAGTTGACCTGGGTCAGCTGGGAAGAGACAACCGCTACGGCTATGGTCTGCTGAATGCGTGGCGGGCGCTGGAGCTCAGCCGACGGCTTGAGTCAGACGGCTGCAGTCCGGCAGTGACGTCAGAGCGGGGTCAGTGGCTGATAGTCTCACGTGGTCGTGCCCGGACTCTTGCAGCTGCGTTCGATTGCCCTGTTGAGGTACTTGACTGTGCCGGCAGAACGGTTGCTACGATCGGGTCCGGAAGCGGCAGGGACGATAATTTCCTTGCCAGTCTACCGTCAGGTGTCCTGTACTTCCGTTCAGGCTCCGGTGCCGGGTTTCGGACCGGCCGGATACTGGTCATACCCTAGCCGGGCTGACTGTACTCAGCCCAGCATTCATCGTTCTCCCAGACTCTGACCGAGTGGACCGAAAAGTGGAGTGATATCTGTTCGAAGAAGTAACGGGCCAGATTTTCTGCGGTCGGGTTGAAGTCGTATACGTCATTTAACAGGCGGTGGTCAGGCAGAATAGCGTCAAGTTTGGCGCGGACTTCGGCAAAGTCGACTATCATTCCCGGCTGGTGCAATTGCGGTGATTCGAGGACTACTTCCACCCGGTAGTTATGCCCGTGAGTCTGCTCGCACCTTCCGGCCTGCCCGATGACCCTGTGCGCCGCACTGAAGCTTCGAGACACTCCTATACGCCACATCATGACCTCGCTTTCAACTGCATCTGTCCCTGGACTGTACCAGTTAGTCTAGCAGCAGGTCTGATCAGGTGCAACAGCGTGCCTCCAACCGGAATCTGGAGAGCTGTGGTCACGGTACGCTTATATAGGAGCTCGAGACGCGGTGTGGAGGAGGGGAGACCGCATTCTGCTAGGACTATTCGCTGCGATTTCTGATCCGTGGGCAAGGACAAGCCCCCAAGCTGACCCGGGAACAGCTACGGGGCATGCCGGGGGCATGCCCCGGGCAGGGGTGGGCAGATGCTAATGTTTTGTCTCGTCGGCAGTTAGTCCCGGACTGGCAACTTGGACAGGGTGTCGTGTCGAAGCTCTGTCGGTACTGGGGTGGAGGGCGATTCGACAGATGGAGGCGTGAATCGATGTTATAGTGGCAGTGAGCGCAGTCAGGTGGTTGACAGGATGGCTGACAGGAATATAATTCACACGGGTACGAAATGCTGTATCCGGGTTACAGCCCGAACCGTTTTTCCGGCTCGGCGGCGAGCATTGCGGGCTCGCCGTTTTGTCGAAAGGAGGCGCCATGCGTGGACCTTATCTCCTGAGGCCCCTGCAGGTGGACATTTCCGTGCCGGGGCGCGTGGGCGGTGTCTACTGTCTTGCCAAAAATCCGCGGCGCGTGGAGGTTGTGGCGAGAACTGAATCGAATCTCCGTGAAGCGATCAAATCACACTGGAACAAATACGAGTTCTTCTGGTACGAACCTGCGGTCTCGCCACGCGACGCCTACGTCAATCAGTGCTATGTCTATCACCGCTATGCGGATAAGGGCGAGCTGACAGACGTGTCGCACCCGCAGCCTCCTGAGAAGACGGATGTGAAGTGTCCGGTCTGCGGTTGCTAGGGTTCTGATTTCGCAGCCGGCCGTTCCTACCACGGCTCGGCAGGCAGGACTGGCTGTTTCAGTTTCTTACCCGAGACTATTCCTGCCAGCAGTGGGCTGCTCAGTCTGAAGTATATCTGATGAGAGTAGAACGGAATCAGTCCGGCGGCAGCGCCCATACCGACACTCAACGGCACGTGGTGAGCAAGGTTCAGGTCAAGTCGCAGCTCTATTCCGGTTCCGATTCTTACGTCGCAGTTTTGCGAAGGCACGTCTGCTGGTGGAAAGACGATCCCGAGGTCAGTGAACACCGCAGCGTTGACGTTGCGCAGAAAGACCGGCACGAGCCCGATGCCCCGTTCCACCCAGCATAGGGGCGTGCGAAACTGGATGCTGCCAGTGGCAACGTGTCTGGCCGCACGACCCTTGGTTGTGTAGCCACGCACACCCAGTGTTGCCGGACCGGGTATCAGGGTGAAAGCGGTCCGGGACGAGCTATCGCCAAGTGCGGTTCCAGCAGCGATCCGCATGCGCAAGCTCCAGTTTTGAGGTGGTCGGCCGATGTATTCTGACCAGGAGGCGGTGATGCGCAGGACGTCGTTCGTTGCGGAGAGCTTTCTGGCAGTGCCGGAGACGTCTGCCGAGGCAACTCGTCCTTCCACTGG
>JBDRUL010000029.1:5668-9537 GCA_039801305.1 Caldifarciminota bacterium
GGGCGCTGTTGTGGAACCAGCCGAAATCCAGAGCGGTACGTAACGAAGAGTCGTGTTCAGCAGTGAAACCGAGGTGCCAGAGCTGGAGATGTCCGGTCCTGCGGCTGGTCAGTTCTGTGCCGATGCGTGCCAGCTGGTGTTCTCTGTCAGCATCAAGCGAGAGTAGAAAGTGCGGCCGGTACTGGGAGAAAACGTAGTCTGCCTTGACAAATGGCGAACGTGCAGCCGCGCGATATCCGGCCAGACAAGCGTAGGAGTGCATTTGCAACACATCCCAGCCAAGGGTGAAGATGCCGGCCTGCCATGAACCCCGGGACGGCAGATACAAGGGAAGCCAGAAGCTGGGGAGTACGCTGGGCAGGGGACTGTAGAAGTAGGCCGTACCCGGAGCATCGATCTGCGGATATTCGGGCTGGAGAAAGGTATCGGGTTCGAGCGGCACTGCAGTCCAGTCTGCGGGCGAGAGTTCGAGGAGGCAGATGTCGTCGCCTTCGGCGCTGTGGGTGACAGCAGCTATCCGGCGCGTGCCAGGCCCCACCGCGGGTTCGAAAATACCAGACTCGATATTGGTGCATCGGTAGAGTTGGCCTTCAGCCAGGCTGTACGCATAGAGGTTGAATCTGCCGCTCCGGTCAGATACAAAGAAGAGCAGTCTGCCGTCTCTTGACCATGATGGCCACAGATCATTTGCCCGGTCATTGGTCACAGGCAGCACCCAGCCCGAGCGCATGTCTATCAGCTGGATATCCGGATATGAGCCGGGTTGGCTGATACCTACAGCTAGCCAGCGGCCACTGGGCGAGAAACGGGGGGTGTGGTAGGAGGTACCGAAGCCTGCTTCTGCCACACGGCTGATCTCGCCTGTCGTCAGGTCGAGAAGCTCAAGGGTATTGCTGCCCTTGTGGTTCGCTACGAAAACGAGCTGGTTTGTGTCCGGAGCAAAGTCAGGGTCTCTTGCCCGCATCCCGGATGTGAGCCGTTTTGCTTCACCTGTATGCAGATTCAGCTCATAGATGTCGGTCTGCTCATAGCCGTTGCGTAAGAGTTCATACTGCGCAAACGCCAGCCGGTCTCCCTGGGGCGAAAGGCTCATGCTCCCGGTAATAAGTCCCTGGTACAGAGTCTGGACATAGGCTCCGTTCCAGGCGACCTTCTTTATTGCTGGGTACTCATTGCCGGCTCGAGATTGAAAGTAGATCTCGGCTCCGTTTCGTGACCAGACCGGCGAGCCGTTAGTAAAGCCTTCAAAGGTAAGGCGCTGCAGCAGGGTGGCAGGAGCAGCATTGAGTTCTCTGGCGACCGACTCGGAGTAAGCTGTCACCTCCTGCTGCCATTTCTGCCACAGGGACAGAAAACTCTGACCGAGCAGACGCCGGGCAGGCAGGTCTTCAAGGAAGGGCAGGAGCGATGAATGAGAAAGATTGTATCTGTCCCAGAGACTTGAGTCCTGCCTTGTAACAGCCGCCATGAACCGGCTGCCGTAAAGGTACGGAGCGTTACCCGCAGGATATCGCTGCAGGTCATAGCTGTTGCACTGGTCGATGGACAGCAGTGCCCGGCTGCGGGCGGCAGTGCGCAGATATGTGTCATGTTCAGTTGAGCGCAGCCGGCCAGTATAAGAGAAGCGCGTCTCGTTCCAGATGGCATAGCCCTCAGTGAGCCATGCCGGCAACAGGGCATTCGGCACTACCACCCTGCCGAACAGGCGGCGGAGAAGGCTGGCAGGACCCCTTGTCATGGTCATCTGCAGCAGGTGTGAGTATTCATGGATTATTAGAGTCCGCAGCCAGTTGTCGTCAGCGGTGCGGTCTGCAGTAGGCGGTGTCGGTATGACGGTGATACAGTTGTGGGGGAAAGGAGATGCCCAGCCGTTATGATAGTCGAAGAAGTCGGCGATCACGATGTCCGTGCGTCCCGGCACAACCTGCCCAGTGGCGCCCTTGACTGTGTTCCTGACCTCTTCAGCTACAGCAGCCACCTGCCTTGCCAGCATCTCGCTCTCGTCATCCGGCAGGCCCGGGCAGGCAAAGTGGACAGAGAAGTTCCTGGATTCAAAGGTGTACCAGCGCAGTGATGGATCAAAGCTCGGGCTCGGCGGAAGTTGTGTTCCCAGGAGCAGCCCGATGATGCTGGGGATCAAGACTCAGGAGCGAATGTTGCGGATGATCAGCAGCAGCCCAAGTCCGATGAAGACCACGCCGGCCGCGAGCTGAAGCCAGCGGACCGGAACAATCCTTGTTAGACTGGTGCCAAGAAGGCAGGCGACAAGAGAAGCAGTAACCAGTGCCAGCGAGCTGCCGAGGAACACCGGCCAGAACGACCCGGCTGAAGCAGCTGAACAGAATGTTGCGATCTGGGTCTTATCCCCGAGTTCAGCGAGGAATATAGCTGCGAAAGTCCTGATCAATAGAGCCCAGTTCATCCTGCTCGCTCCTGTGTCTTGAGGAACGTGTCAATCTCGACTGCTCGACCGAGAGGCGTCACCCTGAACTCGCGGTCAATCCGCCGGGCAAGCCCTGCCAATACATTTCCGGGACCTGTTTCCAGAAACTCGGTAAACCCGAGCTCTCTGGCGGCAAGCATTGTCTGGTGCCAACGCACAGGAGAGATCAGTTGGCGCGCCAGATTTTCCCGGACTACGATCGCATCCAGAACAGGACGTCCGGTAACGTTCATTATCACCGGGAATACCGGTGGCTTCACGTTGACCTGTTCCAGAAGCGAGGAGAACTCCCGGGCTGATTCTGACAGAAGCGGAGAGTGGAATGCTCCCGAGACCGGCAGCATCACTGTCTTGATCGCACCACGGGAGCTGGCAAGATCTGTGACCTGCTTTACGGCAGCGGGTTCGCCGGAGACCACGGTCTGACGGGGTTCGTTGTAGTTTGCCGGTACCACTACACCGTCTGCCTCTTTGCACAACGTTTCTAGCACCGCTGCCTCCAGTCCGATGATGGCAGCCATGGAACCCGGATTGCGTGTTCCTTCAGAATACATCAGTTCAGCACGACGTTTGACCAGACGCAGCACGGTAACAAAGTCGAGCGAGCCGGCAGCATAGAGAGCGGCGTACTCTCCCAAACTGTGTCCAGCCGCCATTCCGGGTGTAAGTTCAGGGAGGGCTGCCAGTACTGCCAGAGAGTGGGTCAGGATTGCGGGCTGAGTGTAGCGGGTCTGACGCAACTCCTCCTCGGGTCCTTCGAACGACAGGCGCCGGATCGGGAGTTCGAGCACCTGTTCGGCGCGGTCATAGACGTCGCGGCATGCCGGGAAACGCTCGTACAGGTCGCTTCCCATGCCTACAAACTGCGATCCCTGGCCCGGAAAAAGCAGACCGTACCTTGCCATTCTATGCGCTCCTTTCAGTTGTGCCTTTGTGAGACTTCAGACCCCGGGTGAGCTATGGTACTGCTGATTACTCCACCATCGCTGGTGTGCGTTGCAGCTCATAACCGAATACCTTGTCCCTGTTGAACACGGCGATCAGCTTCTCGCCCTCGAAGAAGCGCATGTTGCGATCGTCCACTTCGGCGCGGTCTGCGGTCTCCAGCATCACCATGACTTTGCCCGCGTGGGAGTCAAGGTATATTGTTATCGCCATCTCAACTGCTCCTTTGCGATTCTTGGCTATCATACATTTTCTCCAATTTATGTCAACCGGCACCGAGGCTACGTGGCTGCGGGTCTGTTTCTGGCATCAGGCGCGAAGAGCGGTAGCGGTTGACATGCTTTTGCTGTCAGGTTGACTGTCTGCAGGCTCTCGATATGATTCGACGTGTCGATACTGCAGCGGCACGTCCTCCGCCAGTTCATCCCGCCTCTGCTGTTTGCGATAGTTGTTCTTGCCGGTGTTCTGCTGATGGATCGGC
>JBDRUL010000030.1:0-9397 GCA_039801305.1 Caldifarciminota bacterium
CACCGAGCAGGGCCGCAACCGCCGCCAGCACCAGCCAGGGTGACCGTGAGGTGACGAAGATCAGTGGCCGCGCCGAACCGGGAGGCTGTCTCATTCTCTTCTCCGGAGAAAGAACCAGAGGCATAGGATCAGTGCCGACACTGCCTGGCAGGCTGACATTGCCAGCCCTACCCCCAGCGTGGCCAGTCTCCTGCAGAGCAGCAACGCCAGTGCGGCGTTCACCACTGCTCCCGACATGAGGGCGATGACCGGCGTCCTGATATCCTGAGAACCGCGGAACGCCACCGCCAGTATGGCAGCAGCTACTGCGGGGAAAAGCCCGACCGAGAGTCCGGTAAGGGTACGGGCGGTCTGTTCGGCAGCAGTGGCTGAGAAGGCTCCGCGCATATAGACCAGATTGACAATGGGGCGGGCGAGAATGGCAAGGCAGAGTCCGGCAGGAATCAGGAGAGCGGCTGATATCCAGAGGAGCCGGCTGGTCTGTTCTCTCATTTTCCGGTGATTACCGGCAGCGCTGAACTCTGAGAACCGGGTGAGGAATACCGGTGTAAGGCTGGCTGTCATTAGATAACAGGGCAGCATGAATAGGCGGTCGGCATAGCCGAGCACGGCAACACTGCCTGCAGGTAGAGAGGCGGCTATGGAGCGCCCGACCGCAATATTCAGGGGTTGGATCAGTGACAGCAGGAGACCAGGTGCGGCAAGTTTCAGGAAGCTCCGGCTGTCGTCAGCATCCAGCCGGCTGAACAGAGCCTTTCTCATGATGACGAGCGGCAGTAACAGCGGGAGCAGAGCGAGAAGATGCCCGATCGACCAGCCGGCAGCAAGTCCGATGACACCGAGGCCGGGAACGAGCAGCAGGCAGGTGATGGCGACAGCGTTCACTATCGGGTCGAACAGGCGCGGAATCGCAAACCGGTACCGGGCGTTGTGAACTGCGCCCAGAGCGCTTGCCAGTCCGGTCGCCAAAATCGCCGGTACCATCAGCCGCAGGAGAACAGTTGCCAGTCTGCCTGAGCCGGCTGCCAGCCCCGGAGCCAGCAATCTGACCAGCACCGGCGCCGATATCAGCACAATCATGCCAGTGCAGGATGAGACTATTGCCGCGAGCGTGGTCAGGGTCGTGCGCAGCCGGTGCTCGGCTTCTTCGCCCTGTTGAATTCGACGGCTGACCAGCAGCGGTACTGCTGCGAGATCAAATCCCTGGCGGGCAACTCCAGCGAAGATGCTCTGCAGGGTTTCGCTGATACGGTATGAATCGACCATTGCCGCGGTACCGAAGCAGTAGGCGATTACCAGCTCGCGCAGGGCTCCCAGCGCCCGGGTGCCCAAGGTCATGATTCCGATCAGCAGTGCGCTCTGGCGTGCGCTCGGGACCGGCCGGGCAAGCAGTCTGAATGCGGACTGACTCACCCTGAAGGTTCTGGCGGCAGGACTGACCGGTCTGGCGCAGATCGTAGCCTGTCTCCCTGATTCAGTTCAGACTCTGCCGGATCGAGGTCACGACATGATTCAGCTCTTCGGGGCGCAATAGGGGCTCGATCGGCAGGCTGAGCACCTCTGCTGCTGCTCTTTCTGCTTCGGGCAGTTCACCGGCAGTGCGGCAGCGTCCGGCAAAGAGCTTCATCCGGTGCAGCGGAACCGGGTAGTAGATCATCGTCGCCACCCCGCACTCGCGCAGTCGGGCTGCCAGCTGGTCGCGGCTTTGAGAGCGGATGGTGTACTGGTGGAAGACATGGTTGCCGTTCTCTGATGAGGCCGGGACCGATATTCCGTTCAGCCCTTCGAGCTCGTGCGAGTAGCACTCGGCGATGAACTTGCGTCGGGCATTGAACTCCTCAATGCTGTCCATCTTTGCCAGCAGGACTGCTGCCTGCAGAGTGTCGAGCCGGCTGTTGTAGCCGATGTATTCGGCATTGTACTTGTCCTTGCCACCATGGCGCCGCAGTACGTCCACATAATGGGCGAGTTCAGCGTCACTGGTAGTGACCATGCCCCCGTCCCCGAATCCGCCGAGATTCTTTGAGGGGAAGAAACTGAACGCACCGCAGTCTCCCCAGGCACCGCAGCGGGTTCCAGCCCATTCTGCGCCGAATGCCTGCGCCACATCCTCGACAACAAAGAGCCGGTGGCTTCTGGCTATCGCCATGATCTCATCCATCGGGCAGGCTTGGCCATAGAGATGTACCGGCACGATGCCGACTGTCTTTTCGGTAATCGCCGGCTCAACAGTCCGGGCAGAGATATTGAATGTTGTCGGATCGATATCACAGAAGACCGGCGTGGCGCCCGCGCGGATAATGGCATCGCCAGTGGCAGTGAAGGTGAAGCTGGAGGTTATCACCTCGTCTTCTCTGCGCAGGTACTCCTCACCGCGCAGTTTCAGAGCGATTGCCCGCAGCGCCAGTACCAGTGCATCGGTCCCCGAGGCGCAGCCGACTGCATGACTGGTGCCGATATAGTGGCAGACCCGCTGTTCCAGCTCCTTCACCTCGGGCCCAAGGATCCAGTGCTGATGGTCAAGAGCGCGGCGGAGCCGCAGCTCAATCGCCGGCCTGAGGTACTCATACTGACGCCGCAGGTCGAGCATCGGTACGACCATCTCCGGCCGTTTGGGAGCGGGGCGTTCGGCGTGGAGCTTTTCCCGGGATGCAGTCAGCGTTGAGTGTAATGCCTGTTCCATTCATCCCTCCTTGACTGCTGTAACGGAACCGTCAATCTGCTGATAGATATTGCCGCACCGGCACTGACTGCGCTCGTCATTGAACTTCAGCCGCCTGCCACAGCGGCAGACCCAGCCCCGCAGCCGTGCCGGAATTCCGGTCATCAGGGCGTAGTCCGGTACGTCGCTGGTGACCACCGCACCGGCGCCGATCAGACAGTATTTTCCCAGTGTGTTGCCGCAGACGATTGTGGCATTGGCGCCGATCGATGCTCCCCGGCGCACGACTGTCGGACGGAACTCTGTCTTCTTCTCGATGAATGCGCGCGGGTCGATTACATTCGTGAACACACAGGATGGTCCGCAGAAGACATCGTCCTCCAGTACCACTCCTCTGTAGAGCGAGACGTTGTTCTGGATCTTGCAGCCCCTGCCGGTGATCACACCGTCGGCAACAAAGACGTTCTGTCCCAGAATATTCCTTTCACCGATACGGGCACCGGCAGAGATGTGGCAGTAGTGCCAGATGCGGCTGCCCGAACCGATGACAGCGCCTTCGTCAACCACTGCGGTCTGGTGGACAAAGTAGTCTGGCCGCTGTGCAGTCGGGCTGGGATGAGGTGCCGGTTCAGGTTCGGCCGGCAGCTTAGGTCCGGGTGTCACCGTCACATCCGCGGCTGCTCCGACAGCTACCGCAGCGCGTGCCACTGCGAGCGCCCGGCTTCGTACCGGCACACTCTTTGTAAGCCGTCTGCCATTGCCCGCGACCGGCAGCGGCACCACCCGACCATTCTTCTGCAACGACTCCTCGGCCGCATTGAGAACCTCGAGTACGCGCAGACCCTCCCAGCCGTCGGTGCGGGGCGGTATCCGCGAGTCGAGCGACTCCAGAAAGTGCTCGCACTCGAGCCGGAGCGGCTCGTCTTCTGGTACCGCGATCACCCGGGGCTCGCCCTTGACCGCTACTGGAAACCTGCCTGCCTGCCATTCGACCCGGTGAGGATAGCAGACCAGCTTCTCAGCGGCACGGGAGTCCTCAAAGACCGCCATCTGTTCTGATCCCACTACTACCAGCCGCTGCTCCTTGAACGGATGCAACCAGGAGACAAAGGTATGGGCTTTGATTCCGGCAGGAAACTCGATCGAGGTCAGGGTGACATCAGAGACTCCGCGCTGCAGGAATGCCTCGCCATGGGAGCTGACCGCGACCGGCCGTTCATTCACCAGCCCCAGAATCACCGAGATGTCGTGCGGAGCAAAACTCCAGAGGATATTCTCCTCGGTGCGTAGCTTGCCCAGGTTCAGGCGGTTGGAATAGATGTACTCGATCCTGCCGAGGTCACCGGCTTCAATCATCTCTCCCAGCTTGAGGACTGCGGGATGATAGCGCAGAATATGTCCGACCATCAGCACCCGCTCATTCGCTTCGGCAAGCTCGACCAGCTCCCTGCCTTCCTTTGCTGAGAGCGCGAGCGGCTTCTCCACAAAGACATCCTTGCCGGCTGCCAGTGCTGAGCGGGCAAGTTCATAGTGGGTGGCAGCCGGGGTGGCGATAGCCACTGCCCGTATTGCCGGGTCAGTAATAACTCTGGCGACCTCCCGGCACTTCACTATCTGATTATCAAGATTGAGCTGCTCAAGGTGTTCGGGCTCGATATCGCAGACGCAGGCGAGTGCGCCAAGTTCATCAAAGACTCTGACCAGATTCTTTCCCCAGTAGCCGGCACCGATGACAGCAATGGAGCGTGCCATTACCTACCTCCGGCCCGGTTGAAAGATTTCGGGTTGTCAAACCAGAACTCGCTGGCAAGCAAGCAGGTTTCCACGATGCTTCCTCCTGTTTCATTATCGGGCTTGTCGCCCGTCCTTCCCTGCCGGCTGACTGTTCAGCCGGTTGCCTTACCGCATCGTAGAGTCTTTGCGCGTCCCCTTATCCCCCCGCAGGAGAGTTGACGCAGTAAGTATTATATTGTAACTTGGCACAAAGTCAACCAATTGCGCCGCAGTTCCGTGTTGTCAGGTGCGACAACATGGCAGCGAGTCTTCTGCAGGTTACAGAGCAGGGATTGCCGAAAGACTCAGTCAGGCGGTGGACTGATTCCGTGCCGCTTCATTATCCGGTAAAGGCTGGGTCGCTCGATGCCCAGCAGCCGGGCAGCCGCAGCAATGTTGCCATTGGTACTGGCAATTGCCTTTCTGACCGCCTCAGCTTCGGCAGCAGCCAGCGCCTCCCGTAATGTGCCGGCCGGCAAGGGGACTTCAGCAGCCGGCAGCAGTGAGCGCATCTCTTCCGGTTCAACCGGGCTGGTCTGGGCAAGCACCACCAGCCGTTCGATGAAATGCTCGAGTTCTCTGACATTCCCGTGCCAGTCATAGCCTTTCAGCAGCTCCAGCGATTCAGGCATCAGCTCCAGCCGGCGGTCGTACCGGTTGCACCAGCGCTCAAGGAAATAGAGCGCCAGCGGTTCGATATCCTCCAGCCGTTCGCGCAGTGGCGGTACCTCGACTGTCAGGCTTGCCAGCCGGTAGTAGAGCGCTTCGTTGAACTTTCCTGCCCTGGCTGCTGCGGCAAGATCGCGGCTGGTGGCAGCAATCACTCTCACGTCGATTCTTGCTGTTGTCAGGCCGCCGATTCGCTGGGTCTCGCCCTCCTGCAGAAAACGGAGCAGCTTGGGCTGCAGGGCCAAGTCCATCTCACTGATCTCGTCCAGAAAGAGCGTACCCTTGTCAGCGGTCTCCAGCCTGCCCGGTTTGGCAGCAGCCGCACCGGTAAAGGCTCCCTTCTCATAGCCGAAGAGTTCGCTCTCGAGCAGGTCTCTGGGAATGGCAGCGCAGTTGATGACAACAAACGGCCGGGCAGCGCGGCGGCTCTGCAGATGGAATGATCTTGCCACCAGCTCCTTGCCCACGCCGGTCTCGCCGGTGATCAGAATGCTGATATCGGTCGGTGCTGCCCGGCTGATCAGGTCGCGGACGCGGTTCAGTGCCGCCGAGTTGCCGATCATCCGGTACCGGTCAGCCAGCTCACTCCGCAGGCCTACTACCTGTTGCTGCAGCTCGCCACACTGCAGTACATTGCGCACGGTCACTGCTATCCGCTCTGATGTCAGGCTGTCCTTTGCCAGATAGTCAGCGGCACCGAGCTTCATCGCTGCCACCACGGTCTCAGGACTGTCAACATCGGTCATCATCACCACCGGGAAGCACGACCCGGCACTGCTCAGCCGGCGCAGCACCTCCAGACCATCGATTCCCGGCAGCCGGATGTCGAGCAGCAGCAGATCCGGTGCCCGCTCGGCTATCGCCTTCAGCCCGTCCTCACCGGTGAGAAAATGGCTGATCTCGTATTCAGCTGTTCCCAGTGCGTCCCGGACTCTTCTGCCCCAGGAAGGCACATCATCAATCACATAGACGAGTCGCTTCTTCATTCCTGCCTCCGCTGACCGGCGCTGCCGGTCGGTTGACCGGCAGCAGTATGGTGAACCTTGCCCCGCCTTCAGGCAGGTCTTCAGCCATCACCCTACCGCCGTGCTGCTCGGCAACTCTACGCACACTCAGCAGTCCGACGCCGGTACCTGTTGGTTTGGTGGTGAAGTACTCCCGGAAGAGCTTGTTCTGGCACACGTTCTTCAGCCCGATGCCGGTATCAGACACACTGATGGCAATACAGCCGTCCGTACTTGCCATTTCTGTCCGCACCACTATCCTGCCGCCAGCCGGCATCGCCTGAACCGCATTGTCCAGCAGATGTCCGATTGCCCAGGCGAGCTGGGTTCGGTCAAACCAGATCCCGGGCAGGTTCGGGGCGAACTCACTCCTTATCTCCAGTTGCGGACTCAGCCGGCTCGAATACTCCTCGACTATTCTGGCAAGAGCCTCATTAACATCGCCAAGCTCCAGCTTGGGCGGCTCATCCCGGGTCAGGCGCATTATGCTGTTTGCCAGCTGGACAAGCCCTTCCATCTCTCCGGCTATCTCTCTGGCTGCCTGCGGATCAGGATTGCGGGCAAGCTGCTGTATGCCCATCCGGGCTGAGGTGAGCTGGCTCTTGAGCCGGTGGATTGCGTCCTGCAGAGCATCGACCAGCCAGGCTTTCTGCCGCAGACCCATTGCCACAAACCTGATCTTGGTCAGCAGCCGGTGCTGCCAGACGAGTACACCGCCGGCGATCAACAGGAGCACTGCCAGTCCCGCACTGAGCAGAGCCCAGGGAAAGGGGCGTGGAACAGGGCAGAAGTCATACAGGCGCCAGCTGAACTCGCTGCCCACAACCAGCCTGATCAGCAGTCGGTGCCGGTTGCCGTTCTGCACCGGCGCCAGCCTGCTCTGCGGCCCCATGCCGATTGTCGCCTCGGCAAGCTTGTTCAGATTCAGATCGTAGAGCAGCAGCCGGCCATTGGTGGTCATCACTGCTATCTCATCTTCACCTGTGCCGGTGAATCTGCCGACCAGCAGATCTTCGCAGGCAACTCCGTCCATGACCTGCTGCTTTACCAGCCTGAGGTCTGCGTCGAGCAGCCTGAGGGTATCATCCCAGCTGCCCAGCACCACGAGCGGATTCCCGCGGCGGGTGTAAGCCACCCGCAACTGCCGGTTGCAGCCGGCATAACCGGCTCGGGCAGCAATACTGCCGGTTGCCGGCTCCAAGAGGAACAGGCTGTCCGGCTCTGCCCCTGGCACCGGATGTCCCAGTTCGCCGACCAGCAGTTGCGGCTGCTGTCTGAGCGGACTCTTCAGCCAGGCGACCACTACGGCTTTGCCAAACTCGCCAATCCGGTTCTGCCACTTGAGCCTGCCCGTATCGCTCAGACATATGACATAGCAGAGGCTGTCCGCAGTGCCATTGGCGTTGTTACCATTTGCTGGTGCATTGGTTCCCAGAATCAGCTCTGTCCTGCCGTCATTGTCGGCATCACCGGCTATCAGCCGATAAGGATTGGGACCGAGGGCATAACTCCAGCGGCAGGCACCGGTCTGCCAGTCCAGCACATAGATTCCTCTTGGCTGGCGGCTGAAACCCGCACTCACCATAACCACTGCCTCGATGCGGCTGTCGCCATCGATGTCGCGCAGAAGCACATCATCAACAGTGCCGTCCCAGTAAGGTCTGCCCGCAGACTTGTGCAGACTCGTGACGAACAGTTCACCATTCCGCCAGAGCTTTGTCAGGATCAGCGAGTCATTTCTGACACAGGCTGCCCAGAGCTTCTGCCCGCAGCCGCCGATGCTCTTCGTCAGACACCGGAGAGAGTCGAACGAGCGGGAAGGCGAAGTGACCGCCATCAGCTGGTCACGGGCTATCACATAGTTGCGGCTGTCCCCGGTCAGCAGCTCATCTATTGAGTTGGTGTCAGTATCGACCGGCACAATGAAAGGGCAGGTCTTCTCCCAGAGCTCGTCGGCTGCATAGGGCAGCCAGCCGGCAACGGCAGCAGTGGTCAGGAACGCAACCAGCAAGGCGGCAATAGCGCCCCCGGGTTTCAAGAGGATGAAGAACGGCTTCATAACCGCCGGTTCAGGCAATCCTATGATTTCTCCGCCGGTCAGTCAAGTATGGTCTGCCCGGAACCGGTGCTTGCCGGAGTGGCTGTCCGGATAGCCGGCTGGGCAGCTCTCCGGGCAGATGGGAGAGTGGCTGGGCAGATGACCGGCAGAGCAGCAGAGCGGACAGGTCACCGGGTAACAGATGGGTCAGGAGGCAGGGCGTGTCGCCGGATTACAGGCAGGGCAGCGGGCAGGGTGGTTGACCCGGCATATCTGGGGATGGCAGAGCCGGTAACAGAGAGGACAGCAGACCGGGTAAGTCCCGGGGCAGGATACAGGATAGCCCAGCCGGTGCCAGACCGGGTCACTGGGGGAGTGGGTAGAATTGCACCGGCAAGGCCAGTTTTTCCGTAAGGGGTGGTTCGTTTTTCGGTGAATGGGGTCAGATTCTTCGGTAACGGGTGGTGCATCTTTCCGCGTAAGAAAAACCGGGTCGGTGCCGTATATATATTGAGAAAGGAGCCGAGATGAAAAAAATTTATGGAAAAATGGGCGGGTTTTCGGATAGTGATATTAGGAGGTGTTGAAATGGAATACTCACAGCTCAGCGACGAGACCCGGGCGCTGCTTGAAGCCATCCGGGACGACAGTTCGCCGATTCCGGCGCGCCGGCTCCGGCTTGTGGAGTTCAGGCGGCTGGTGACCGAACTGGCCAAACCCTATCTGAACGAAGCCGGGCTGCTGCTTGTGCCCTATACCCTGCATCTGCACTTCTGTGCGACACTTGCGCCGTATCTGCTTCGTTACACCGGCAATGTTCTCTTCGACGAGCTGGTGGCGCACATTCTCCGCTGGATCGGCTATGGTCTGCCCGAGCAGACCCTTACCGGTGTGCTCAGAACCTGCTATCAGGGGCTGCGCAGCTGGCAGCCGGAACCGGCCGGCAGACAGGCTTGACTTCGGTCACTGTCGCCCTATTATTCGGCGCAGGGCGGAAAGGACAGGAGTATATGGCAAAAGACAGACAAATACGTCAGAATTCCAACAGCGCAACCCTCGGATTCGAAACCCGGCTCTGGCAGGCGGCAGACAGGCTACGCGGGATGATGGATGCGGCCGAGTACAAGCACGTTGTGCTTGGTCTGCTCTTTCTCAAGTTCATCTCCGATGCGTTTCAGGAGCGGTTTGACTTCCTTGCCCGCGAGACCGCTGACCCCAGGAGCGAATGGTTCGCCAAAGACAAGATGCAGC
>JBDRUL010000031.1:0-9175 GCA_039801305.1 Caldifarciminota bacterium
GACATGTACACCTGCACATTGTACCACGCTGGAACGGGGATACGAACTTCATGCCGGTTCTGACAGAGACCAAGGTAATCAGCGAGCACCTGATGGTAACCTATGACCGCTTATCAAGAAGTTTCGCTCGACTTCCAGAAGTCCACAGAGCCAGATGATACGAGCTGTCGTTTTTGACGTTGACAACACGCTGGTCGACTTCATCAAGTGGAAGTATGCGGCGGTGGATGCGGCGATCCCGGCGATGATCGACGCCGGGCTCGATCTGAGCTTTGAGCAGGCACGTCGGAAGATATTCGATATATATGACAGGAAGGGTATCGAGTACCAGGAGGTCTTTGACGATTTGCTGCAGGAGGTGCTCGGCTACATCGACTACCGGATTCTTGCAGCAGGGATAGTTGCCTATCGCCGGGCAAGGGAAGGTTCGCTGGTGGCCTATCCTCATGTCAGACTGGCGCTGCTTAAGCTGTTCCGGATGCACTTGAAGCTGGCCGTGGTCTCGCAGGCACGCAAGCTGCATGCCGGGAGGGGACGGGTGCAGCTGGGCGTGGACAGCTTCTTTGATGTCGTGGTGGCGTTTGAGGATACCGGCCGGCGCAAGCCTGCGCCGGAGCCGTTTCAGAAGGCACTGGAACTGCTTGATGTCAGACCGGATGAGGCGATGATGGTCGGCGACTGGGCAGAGCGGGACATTCTGGGCGCCAAGGAGATCGGGATGACTACGGTCTTTGCCAGATACGGTGATACGTTCGGGACAAAGAACTCAGGCGCTGACTTTGAAATAGACGATATCATCCAGCTGATACCCATTGTTGAAGCGTTGAACAGTAAGGGCAGCAGCAAGTGACTCCTGCCCGACAGACGTTTGGTGGTTGTCCACCAGTAGCTGTTGGGAATTTCTTCTTCTAGTATGGCTATTATCGGAGTCGGAATCGATCTGGTGAGCGTGCCCCGGTTGCGTGCGGCGATGGAGCGGCATCCGGTTGGGTTCTTCCGCCACATCTTCACTGATGGTGAGCGGACATTCTGTGATCGTCTGCCGGACAGGTTCGTCTCCTATGCCGGACGGTTTGCGGCAAAGGAGGCATTTGCCAAGGCGCTGGGGACAGGTCTGCGGGGGGCGATCGGCTGGCAGGAGATCGAGGTTGTTGATAACGAGCGCAGCCGTCCCTCGATAAGAGCAACTGGACGGGCAGCTGCCATACTGGGTAACCGTCGTGTTCATCTGAGCATCACCCATCTGGCAGAGTATGCGGCAGCGGTGGTTGTGATCGAAGGGTAATATTGCTGAGCCCCGTTGACAGGACTGCCTGACAGTATATCCTTGCCCCCCGGTGGCTCCACAGAAAACCAGAAAGGTTGGCGTGAAGGCGAAGAAGCCGAAGATCAAAAGTCGTGAACGCCGCGGTAAGGAACTCCTGATCGTCGAGTCGCCGACCAAGGCGCATACGATCGAATCCCTGCTTGGCGGCAGGATGGCTGTCCTGTCCTCGCGCGGTCACATTACTGATCTGCCCAAGTCGCGGCTCGGAGTCGACATCGAGAAGGGGTTTGAGCCGCACTTTATCCGGATAGTTGGCAAGGCAAAGGTTATCAACGAGCTGAAGGAGGCAGCGGCAAAGGCTGATACCGTGTATCTGGGCTGCGACCCGGACAGAGAGGGTGAGGCAATAGCCTATTCAGTAGCGCATGAGATTACCGGCAACGGCAGTAAGAGTCCCTTTATCAGGCGGGTGCTGTTTTACGAAATTACCAGAAAAGGAATAGAAGAGGCTTTCCGGCAGCCACAGGATATCGATATACAGAAGGTCTATTCCCACCGGGCAAGAAGGGTTCTGGATCGGCTGGTCGGGTATCTGGTTTCACCTCTGCTCTCCCGTATTGTGAAGCGGGGGCTATCTGCCGGCAGGGTACAGACCGTAGCGCTGCGCCTTGTCGTCGAGCGCGAACGGGAGATTCAGAAGTTCCAGCCGCAGGAATACTGGACGGTAAAAGCTGTCTTTGCCAAGGAGTCAGGAGAGACATTTGAGGCGCTGCTGGTCAGGCTGGACGAATCCGAGCCCAAGCTCACCAGCGCCGCAGATGTAGAAAAGGTGAAGGAAGGCTGCGCCCAAGCAGACTTCCGTATCAACTCCGTGAAGAGTCGGGAGCGGCACCGCCGACCTCTGCCACCATTCGTTACCGCGACAATGCAGCAGGATGCGGCGCAGCGGCTGGGTTTTCCTGCCCGCAAGACGATGCGGCATGCGCAGGAGCTGTTTGAGGGTATCAAACTGGCGGATGAGACTGTTGGTCTGATCACCTACCCAAGGACAGACTCGTTCCGGGTATCAGAAGAGATGGTCAGCGCCTGCCGCGAGCTGATTGCCCAGCGGTTCGGCAGCGACTATCTGCCGCCGGCTCCCAGACACTACCCTGACCGCAAAGGTACTCAGGGGGCACACGAAGCAATCCGGCCTACGCGGCTGGAACTGACACCGGACTCGGTGAAGAAGTTTCTTTCGCCAGACCAGTACCGGCTCTACGATCTGATATACCGCCGTTTTCTGGCAAGCCAGATGGCAGATTCGATCTATGAGCTTACCGAGGTTATGGTCGGTGGTGGTGCCTACGAGTTCCGTGCTGAGGCGGTGAAGTGCCGGTTCGAGGGGTTCGAAAAGCTCTATGGCGACCGTCAGACCGAGAAGGTCTTGCCAGAACTGAAAGAGGGTGAACGGGTAAAGATGGATAGTCTGCTGCCCGAGCAGAAGTGGACGCAGCCGCCACCGCGCTACACCGAGGCGACGCTCATAAAACGGCTGGAGACAAACGGAATCGGCAGACCTTCTACTTATGCGACGATAGTATCAACGCTCTTTGACCGCAAGTATGTTGAGCGAAGAGAAGGAAAGCTGGTGCCGACCGAGCTGGGTATGGTGGTGAATGATGTGCTTGTTCCACGCTTCGCCAACGTATTTGAGGTCAAGTTCACACGTGAGATGGAGAAGGAGCTTGATCTGATAGAGGAGGGCAAGGAACAGTGGCAGCAGGTTGTCAGCCGGCTGTATCAGCCCCTGCGCGAGGACTTGGACAGGGTTGAGGCGGACATCGATCAATTGAAGAGCGAGCTGCAACAGGTACTGGACGAGAAGTGTCCTGAATGTGGAGCTAGTCTTGTTGAGCGCTGGGGAAGGTTCGGCAAGTTTGTCTCCTGCTCGCGGTATCCCGAGTGCAAGTTTGTAAAGAAACCGGAGCCAAAGGTGCTGGAGCAGAACTGTCCGATGTGCGGCAAGCCGTTGATTGAACGGACCGGAAAGTATGGAACATTTCAGGGTTGTTCGGGTTATCCGGAGTGCAAGTACCGGGTGAAGAAGCCCGCGACAGTGCTGGCGGTGCTGGAGGAGAAGTGCCCCAAGTGTGGCAAGCCGCTGGCAGAGAAGCACGGCCGGTTCGGGAAGTTTGTTGCCTGTTCCGGCTATCCGGAATGCAAGTATATCAAGCGGGCAAAGAAGACCCTGCGGATTCTTGAGGAGAAGTGTCCTTTATGCGGCAAGCCGCTGGCAGAGCGCAAGAGCCGGTTCGGGCTGTTTGTTGGCTGTTCGGGTTATCCGGAATGTGACTACATAAGGAGAGGTGAAGGGAAGAGAAAGCGTAAGTCCGAAACCGCAGATGAGAGCAGCCAGAATGGGCGCGATGAAGAAGACTTATGAAGTGGCGACGTAACGGAGGCTACTACCAGCTGCGCCTGATGAGGGGGGAAGATGTCCTTGAGGAGATCACCGGCTTTGTTAAGTCCCGGAGACTAAAATCGGGGGTACTCATCGGGCTTGGTGCTGCCAGCGACATAGAGCTTGGCTACTATGATCTGCACCGCCGGCAGTACCGCAAGCGCCGGTTCAGGGGTGAACATGAGATTGCCGCACTGGTGGGAAACATAGCCTGGGACGGTAGGGAGCCGATCTGCCATATTCACGCGGTCATATCTGATCGGAACTGCTTAGCCTCTGCGGGTCATCTCTTTGGGGCAACGGTTGCAGCGACCTGTGAGATATCTCTGATTCCGGGAAGGGCAAAGCTCATCCGTTGCCTTGAGCCGGATACCGGCCTGAAGCTTCTGCAGCTATAAGCAACTTCTAACCAGCTTCTGGTTTGCCACCCAGCTGCCAGAGCATAAGTTATCCTGGTAGTCAGTAACTAGCGTCATGACAACGGGTTGGAGCAGTTGTTCCGTCTTCTCTGCAGGCGGCATAGGGTACGAAGACGTGTTCATGGCCAGTATCACGTATGGCAAAGTGGTAGGCGACCCGGGGAGTGAATCCCCGGGTGAATCCGGGTTTGATTGGAAGGCTGGTTTGGGAGCGGTGGGGAATGGAGACCGGCTGGTTCAGCAAGTGTCGGCACAATGGGGGCTTGACGCTCTGGCGCCAGAGTGTTAAGTTCTAGGGATGCGCAGAAGAGCAGTGCTGCTGCTGGCGATGCTGGTAGGGATCGGTCTGGCAAGGCAGGCAAGACCGCTGCTCGGTTTTGCGGTGGAGGCAGGCGAGACTACTGCTGGTGACCGGCAGGCGCGCGAAGCCGGAATGGAACTTGCGAAGCCGCTGGTGGTGCAGGTGATGCGCGGTGATGAACCGGTTGAGAGCGTACCGGTGCGGTTTGAGGTGGTGCTGGAGCCAAAGGCAAACCGGTTCGGGGGCAGACCTGCCCGGCTGAGCGATACGCTGGTGTATACCAACAGCCGCGGGTTTGCCCGGACAAGACTGGTGCTGGGCACAGCTGCGGGCGAATATCAGGTGCGCGCCAGCGCCCTGAATCAGGAGATTGTCTTTGCGGCTACTGGTCTTCCCCGGCGCTGGTATCTGGTTACTGCAGTTGAGATGGTGGGTGGGCTGTGCCTGTTTCTGTTCGGGCTGTACTACGGCAGCAAGGGGCTGCGTCGGCTGGCAGGTGAGAAAATAAGGGAGCTGCTTTTCGGGCTGACCAGGCGCCGGACACTGGGTGCAATCGTGGGCATCGGTGTTACGGTGATCTTTCAGTCTTCGAGCGCAACCATCACATTGCTGGTGAGTATGGCTTCGGCAGGGTTGCTGAATCTGACGCAGTCGCTGGGTGTGATTCTGGGCGCAGATATTGGAACGACCATCACCGTTCAGATCTTGGCATTCCGCTTCTTTGATTATGCCCTGATCGTGGCAGTGATCGGGTTTGTGCTGATGAATTCGGCACGCCGGCTGCGCGATATCGGGCAGGCGGTATTCGGGTTCGGGCTGGTCTTTTACTCGCTGAAGGTGGTTCTGACCGCAGCCGAGCCGCTGCGCTATATGCCGCCGGTGCAGGCAGCAGTGGCAGATATGGCAAGGGTGCCGCTGCTTGCTTTTCTGGCAGCGGTTCTGTTTACCGCCCTGTTCCGGTCTTCGGCAGCGACAATCGGCGTAGTAGTCGGGCTCTCCTTTGCCGGACTGGTAGACCTGCGGACAGCGGTTCCTTTCATTCTCGGTGCTAATGTGGGCACGACCTTCAATGCGGTGCTGGCCAGCTGGCGGGGCACGACCGAAGCGAAGCGGATTGCGCTCGGACATGTGCTGTTCAAGGTGCTGATTGTCGTCCTGCTGCTGCCGTTTCTGCCATGGCTGGTGAGGCTGTTTGCATTCTCTGCCCGGACTGTGCCCCGGCAGATCGCCAATGCTCACACTCTGATAAATGTGATGGCGGCGGTGCTGTTTTTGCCGCTGCTGGTGCCTTTTCAGCGCCTGCTGGAGCGGCTGGTACCGGAGCAGAGGAACGGCAGAGCGGGTCTGCGTTTTCTGCAGGCGGATGCGTTGGCAGCACCGGAGCTGGCAGTGGCGCAGACAACACGCGAGGTTCAGCGGATGGGCGATATCGTGCTGGATATGTTTACACAGGCACTGCCGGTTTTCCTGAGCGGCGACAAGGAGGGCAGGCGCCGGATTATCGCTGCCGACGATGAGGTCGACCGGTTGGAGGAAAGTATCACTGCCTTTCTGGCAAAGGTGCCGCAGGAAGGGATAGGACCTGAGCTTTCCAAGCGCACAGTAGCGCTGTTCTATGTAACAGACGAGCTTGAGCATATCGGTGATATTATTTCCAAGAATCTGATGAACTATGCGCGGCGGAAGATAAATGAGAATCTGGCTTTTTCAGACGAGGGGCTGGCGGATATCAGCGGGTTTCATCAGGAAGTGAAAAGACGGCTGGAGATGGCTAATGCGGCGCTGGCGACATGGGACAGGGAGCTGTCAGAGCGTCTGATGCAGGAGCGGCAATGGGGGGTAGACCGCAAGCGGGAGCTGCACAACCGGCATCTCGACCGGCTGAGCGCAGGGCTGAAGGAGACGATAGATACTTCAACAATTCACCTGGACATTATTGCCGATCTCGAGCGTATAAACTTCCACTGCTCGCAGATCGGCGAGGCAATCGCCGGTCGGCACTCAAGGCCTGCTGTTGCCGACAACGGCACCGAAGATTGAGTCGGCAGGCTGCTGCGTCCTGCAGTCAGCTGGCGCCGACTAGGTCGTGAGCGCCACAATCAGACCGGTCAGGAAGAAAGCGCCAAGGCAGCCGTATATGCAGGGTGCGGGCGCATCCACACTACCGCCGGGTCCGAACGTCGGTGACGAAAGACCGAAGTTGAATGAACCCCAGGTGACTGTGCCGAAGTCCTCGGTGAGTACAACGGCTCCCTTTACGCCGCTGACGATGCGGAAATACTGGGTACGGAACAGGATCAGTCCGGTACTGCCGATTATTGCCAGTCCGCTGGCGTCCCGGCGTTCCCATGTGTACTGGCCGGTCTGGACGTCGATCGACATCCGGCGAACACCGACTCCACCGCCGATATAGGGGCAGACATCGACCCTTGAGAACATGCGGTGCACGAGCAGGTCAAAGAAGATCTCGTGGTATGAATGCTTGCCGCGACGCAAGCCCATCACTCCCTGAGCCAGAACGTCAGGCGTCTCATAGGTGATGGCGGCATCAATGGTGAAGAGCATCACGCCCGGGTCGCCGGGGATGCTGTGGGGAGCAGGGAAGGTGTAACCGGTGGTGAGAAAGAACGAACTGAGCGCAGCGGTCTGGCTCCGTTCGGCGGCAGTAGCCTTACCGATTTCGCTGGTCTGGACAAAGGGCCGGCGCTCTCTGATGGCGCGAGCAATCCGCTCGGTGGCAAGGTCGAGTTCTTCGGCTGACCCGATGTTCGCCCGGTCGCCAAACCCGACCGTGGCGCTGGCGACGTCGATGAGCTTGTAGGATATGATGTACTTTGCGCCGAGCCGGGTAATCGAGCCGATTACTGCCTTCTCGGCATTCAGCGAACTTGCCGCCGTAACCGCACTGTCCACGCTTCTGACAGTTGTGCCGGCAGGCGGAACAATGACTAGGAAGCCCTGGTCGCCCAGGCGGTCTCTGAGCAGGGTGGCAGTGGTCTGAGCGAGCTGCGGGTCTATCCCTATGGCGTCAAACTCGAACATTACCAGGCGCTGTCCGGCAGCAATTACTGCGAACAGAGCGATAAAAAGCAGGATCCTGCTTCTTGACAATCTGGCCTCCTTTCGTGAGGTGCCAGCCGCCAGACAATAGCGCCGGCCGACTGGTTGTCAAGTGCTAGGGCTAGCGGGGCAGAGTGATCTCCTGACCGGTGGCAGGTCGGATATCGTAGATGGCAGCTTCGCCGCCCGGGGTGATGTTCAGAAGCGTGAATTTGAAGCGGTCAGAGATGAAGTGCTGAACATCGTTCATAGCACTGAAGATCTTCAGATGTTCCCGGGCGTCCTTGAGCAGCCAGCAGCCGATAGCCGGCAGATAGTCGTCCATGGTGCGCCGACCGGTGAAGATCTCTCTTGAGGCCTCGCGATAGTCCACAACCGGCGGTGCCGGGTCAGGCAGGAATGGTGGCAGGTCGGCAAATGGCCAGAACACATACCGGTACTGGTCAAGCGGCACGCTGTCGAGCAGGAAGGTGTTGAGATAGCCGAGAACCGTCCGCAGCCTTGATTGCGGGAAACGGATATCTTCGATCGGCCGGATCGTGTCTCCTCTGGCAAAGAAATAGCTCCGTTCCGGATAGCGGACGGTAAGGGCAGCGTTGATCAAGGGACCGTGGTCTTTGGCATATACGACATCGCCATCCAGATTGAGGGAGTTGAAGGAGAATCCATTGCCCAGGTGCTCGCAGAAGACCAGAGCATTCTTCAGCCCGAGCCGCTGGACATTGCGTTGCACCTGACGCGACACTCCGCCATAGGTGCGATAAAGCCGGAAGAGCGGGGGTAAACCAGAGCCAGCCATAAACAAGAGCATCAACGGCAGGGTTCTGCCGACGAGAATAGCAACTGCGCTGTCACGGGTTGGCAGCCGGAAGGCACGGCGCAACAGAGTGCCGAGCGAGGAGAAGCCCCGTACAGTGAGCAGGAGCAGCGCGGGGCTGGATTCGTAGAGAAAGCGTGGACCGAAACAGACATTGTGGAACCAGTAGAAGAAGTGTGCCCAGGTGAGCGAGAGGAAGCTTGCAAGGAGCAGCCAGTCCCGGCGGTCACGGGTGCCGCTGGCAAAGAGAATGGCTGTCGGCAGGATCGAAGGCATGGGCCATTCGAAGAGAAACTTGTTGAGCAGATTGTGGTCGTTGCCGGTATTAAGCAGCCCTTTGAGCGGAGTGTGCATCGGGCCCCAGGCAGACTTGCCGAACCCGACTTCGTGCCCCTGCCCCCATTTGACTACATAGCCGAAGAGCAGGGGGTGTCCGTTGGTCAGCCAGTTGTATATGAGCAGAAGGCGTGAGGTTGCTGCCAGCGTCAGCAGCATCAGGGCAAAGCGGCTGATGTAGTGCCCGGGTTCTCGCACAGCCAGCCAGAGCCCGTAGAGTCCAAAGGGCAGAGCGATGGCAGCTGCTGTGTAGGGGCGGATGTTGACCACCAGGCCGAGGAAAAGACCGGCAAGCAGCGGGTTGCTGACCGTAGTCTTGGCACTGTTACGGAGGGTGCGGAAGTAGTAGATGAGGAACAGAGTTGTGAAGAGTAGGGCGCTGGCGTGGTTCATGAATTCTGAGGACATGTTGAAGATGAACGGTGTGAAGCAGGCGAGAGCGGTCGCCAGTCTGCCGGTCTGCTCGTCGTAGAGCTCCCGGCCCAAATAGTAGAGCGCAGGCACAAAGAGCGTGCCGAGCAGGGGGTTGATG
>JBDRUL010000032.1:0-8852 GCA_039801305.1 Caldifarciminota bacterium
GGTACAGCGGTGACTGGACAGAACTGCGCAGGGTGAGGAGCAGCTCGCCAAACACGAGTGACTGGTTCAGGGGCAGAGCCTGCCAGCCGCCGAACTCGGACAGGGCTTCGCCGCTGCCCCGGTCAGTATACCAGTTGCTGAACCACTTGGCGATGATGTTACCTTCGATACAGGCAAGGTAGTCTCTGGCTGTTGCGAGAAAGCGCGGCTGCAGTCCGGGCTCGGCGAAGACCAGCCGGATGAAGCGGGCAACCGGCAGGCAGATGTGCGCGTCGTGGACAGAGTACTCCTGATACCTGCCCTTGGGATCATAACGCGAGGTTCCCCAGCCCCTGAACCCGTCGCGATAGCCGGGCCAGAAGTTGCCGGAATCGGGTGAGTCTGCCATCAGCGCAAACATGGTGTCAGCATGAGTAACGAGCTGGTCAAGCCAGAATGTATCAGCAGTTGCCTGAAACATCTCCAGATACGCCTGCAGCAGATGGGATTCGAACCAGCAGAGCTCAGCCGAACCTGACCTGCCCAGACAGCGGTTGCCGTTCTGCTGATGCCAGCGGACAAACACTGTCTGCCAGTCGATGGCAGAGCAAGGCAGGGCAGGTATGCCGATGAGAGCGAGCAGCCCGATTACCGCACCGGGGCGGGAAGACCAGCCTGAGCCGCAGGACGCGCGCGAAAATAACGATAATGCCATCTCAGCCTCCACAGGCTTCCCCCGGCCGAGCCCTATCTTGTCAGTTTATGAGACGTGCGGGCTGGGAAGAGTTATGGTCTGGGACAGGTCTCTTCGCCGACGTCTCAGCCTCGGAACAAGTATAGCGGAATACGTTCCCGAGTCAAAGCCGAAAGCTAGCGGACTATGACGATTCTGCTGATTACCGGTTTTCGGTGCTCCCGGTCTGCCTGCCGGCAGATGAAGTAGACGCCGGCAGGTAGTTCTGGCGGCGCCGTCTGTATCTGCCGACCAGCCACATCGAGCAGAAGCGACGGGCTGCTGCCTTCCCTGACCGATGGGCAGAACCCGGGAGCAGACAGGTCTGGTTCGCTGGTGCCGACGCCGGTATAGCGGACAAAGGCAGAGATGAAGTACTCGCCGGTTGTCCAGCTCTGCCAGTTGCCGGCAGTACCAAACAGGCTGTGGCTGGCCGACAGGTTGTCGTCAGTAGTAATAAATGGAAAGGCAAGGCCGAGGCTCTCATAGCGGAGAGCCAGACCGGCATAGAAGTCGCCAGAGTCGATCTCGACCGGCAGGCGCAGACTGTAGCGGCAGTTCAGCGAGCGCGGGGCGATGAGGCTTTCTGACTCGAACAGGGGCGTGGCGCCATCGCTGCCGTATATCTTGAAGACGAAGACCGAATCGCGCCACGAGCCCATACCGGCATAGAAGCGGGTGGCAAGCGATTCGATCTGGAAGGGATAGTCGAGGTGAAAGTCAGGCGGATGGAATCTCACTACCCGTTCCTGACCATATATGGCAAAGAACCCGAGGGTGCCATTGCTGTAGGTTATCCAGAAGGGATCGGTTGAGCCAGCAGCCGGGCTGAAGAGCGCGAGCAGCGCTAAGGCAAGGAACCTTCTCCGCATCATAGCCTCCTGACGGACTGCAGTGCTGCGTCCGGCTGATGATAGGTCGTCGGACTGATGAAGTCAATGGCTGGAGCTCTGCTGGGAAAACTGACGATCAGCGGTCAGAATTGGATCAGTAGCCGCGCGGAGAGCGGAAGTCCCTTACTTCGTGCTCCTCCCAGAGCTTCTGGAGTATTGCCTGCGCGAGCTGCTGCTGGCGCTGTCGGGTGTACTCTTCAGCAGTAAGAGTCTGGGATTCGGTTCTGCCGTCGCAGCGGATACAGTAGGCACCGGTGCGGGTCTCGACCGGTCCGGTAGTCCTGCCGGGTGTAAGTGCCAATGCCGCTCCCACGAACTCCACCCCGCGCTGCCCCCGCATGTGATAGTCCCAGATTCCGTTCACCGTGTCGGTGCCGAACATCACCTCCGGATGCTCCGCAGCATACTGCTCAAGGGTCTTGCCATTGCGCAGTTCAGTTATCGCCTCTCTTGCCTTTGCCACGGCAGCGTTCTTTGCCTTCTCCTGCCTGACCCGCCAGAGTGCTGCCTGCTTGACCTGCTCATCCCAGGGACGGACTCCAGCCGGCTTCACGCTGGTGAGCATGAAGACATAGAAGCCGGCAGGACCGCGCAAGGGGGCCGGCATCACCTCACCGACCTTGGCGCGGCGCGCCCACTCCTCAAGCTGTCCGGGCGCATAGAGCTGGATGAACTGCTGGGTGAGCCTGCCGCCGACCAGCACCAGCGGGGTCGGCGCAAAGGCGGTGCCGGTTCTGGCAGCCGCACTCTCCGGTCCTTCGTTTGAGGCGATTTCGATGAACGAGCGGATCGAGTCGAGAATGGCGATTTCAGCAGCGTTGTCCGGTCGGATACGGGTTCGGATTCGTCTGACCCAATAGGTGTCGCTGTGCACAGAGTCGAGCAGAACAATCTGCCAGCCGGCTGGTGCGGGCAGCACCGGGCTGAACTGGCCTGGACGGAGACGGCTGAGCGCGCTGTCGACTGCCGGCTCCAGCGCAGAGCGCAGAATCCTGGTTGAGGTGGTCTCGGGCAGAAAGTCCGAGTCCGTGAACATCGCCGCATCGATGCTGTCGCGCAGACTGGCTGAATCCTGAGCGCCCCGGAGCCGGGCATATGCCACCTCTATCCGCTGCCGGGCAGCCAGCGAGTCCTGACCGGTTATCCGCAGCGGAAAGTAGGCGAAGTGTACCTCGCGTATCTCCTTGGGCACGCGAAACTCGTGCGGATGCCGGCGGTAGTAGTCACGTGCTTCGGCTTCAGTGGGTTCGGCCTCGTCCCTGCCGCTGAAGTAGAGCCAGGAGACGGCCACGACCGAATTTGCCTGCCGGAGCGCATCCTCAATCTCGGCGGTTACCGGCCGGTAAGCGCTGGCAGCGTATATCTGAACCTTCTGGCTGCGGAGCTGCTTATAGATGTCCCGGGCGTACTGGGCAAAAACCTGCCGGTTCTCCGGATGCTGGAGCAGCTGGATGTACTTGGCGGTGTCGAACTGCCCGTCGGTCATCAGCTCGGGCCGGTTGCGCAGCCACTCCGGCGGATAGTGAACCATGATCCAGTCGAGTTCGCCTTCGGAGATGCGCAGTTTGGTCTTGCGCATCAGTTCAGCCCAGATCCAGTCGCTGGTCAGGTTTGTCCAGGCTTCGTCATCTATGCGCGCCTCGTCTTCCGGCGTCAACTGCCGGAACAGGCTGTCGAGCTGATAGCGCTGCGCCACCGCTGATCGGTTGTAGTTGTACTCATTCAGGGATATCTCGTGTCTGCCTACCTGTCCAACGATACCCGGTTTATAGCCGTGCTGGTCAGTCCGTCGGCTTGCCAAGAGCCGCCAGACTTCGCCCAGCAGGAAGCCGGCGATGAAGGTTCCGGCAACAACGAACATGATCGAGCGGACGCGCTTGCGCATTGTGCTCAACATATCGGCGAATTGTAGCCGGCTGCAGCCCGAAGTCAATTACCGCAGGCAGCGGCTGGTATCCTGTGCCAGCGGTTGCCGGCTGCAGCCGGCAGATTCATCTGCCCGCAGTCAGGCAAGCAGTCTAGGACTTCGGCTCGCCGATATCGAAGACATTGGTTCTGATGGTGGCAAGAACTGCCGGATCAAGCCCGCGGCCTGCCCACTTGTCCAGGAGCACCTTGGCAGCCATCGCAAAGCTCTCACCAGATATCTCCTGCCGGGTCAGCTTCCAGAGCTGGCGCGCGTAGTTGAGATAGGGCACATAGCTGGTGGTGTGGACTCCTGCCTCATTGAGCACCTGCTTGACCTTGGTCTCCATGGCGCAGAGCTGAGCCATCGCCACCTCATACCGGCGCTGCATCGCCTCCTGCCGGGCAGCCAGCGTCTCTTTAGTCCTTTCCGGTGTTGCCTTCACCAGCCAGGCTTCGATTCGCTTTGTCGGGTCAGGCATACTTCACCTCCTTTCTGCTCAACAGTCAGCCCGGGAGGACAGGAGAGATTGCCAGAGGCATAACCCTTTCTGTGCCACCAGGATACGCTCAAGCTGCTTACTGCTTCTGGCATAGCCGGTATCTCTCCTGCCTCCGATTGATTCCACTTTGTTGCAGCTCTCATAGTCATCTCTCTCATATTCAGATACGTTCTGGCGCCAAATAGGTAACAGGTAGCCGGAATCGGAGGAGGGACGGTCTGGGGGATGACTCCGGGGACGGTTTCCCCATTGGATCGCCAACAGGGTTCAGGGGCGAGTCAGTGGTTGGTAACCGTGGTAAGTGCGTGAGTTAGACCAGCGGTGGCATGGTATTCCGGTCACCGGTTGATACTTTGGGTCTGTTCCGGACAGGTCTTTGGGCTCTGGGCTGGATTGTTACCGGGTTTCGGAGAGGGTGTTATTTCAGGTCTGGTTACCAGTACGGTTCAGGGTGCGACGGGCTATGCCGGGTCTGAAGCAGGGTAGGCAAGCCCGATTGGAGATGGCAGACGGATGGCTTGACAGGGGGAGCGTGGCGCTGCAAAGATATCGCAGATGCCGAAGATGGACAGCGGCTACAGCGAAGCCCTGGTTCGGATTCACGAGGCGGGGCGAACTGGCGCCACAGAGCTTCGTCTTTCCTTTCTTGGTCTTACCGAGCTGCCGGCAGAGCTATTCAATCTGACGAAGCTGACCGAGCTCGATCTCAGTGAAAACCAGCTGAGGCCCGAGCTGGCAGCCGCTCACCAGGGTGGGACAAAAGCCCTGCTGGAGTATCTTCGGCGGCAGTCCGGATAACCGGGAGTCGGGCGGCTGACAGGCAGAGGCGGGTTGACTCCTCTGGCTGGTCAGAGTAACATCCGGTGAGTGCGTCTGAACCCAGCCCGTCGGCACCGGTTTCTTGTTGCCGGTATGCTGGTATGGGCGGCAGGTTATCTCTTCTTCTATCCCCCGACCACCGCCGTTGTTGATGAGCATGCCTACCTGACTCAGAGCTATCTGTTCAGGTCAGGCCATCTGAGCTATGACGGCTCGCCAGTGCCGGTTGCGCATCAGTCGGTTGACTGCCGGGCTGCGGGCGGGCACGTCGTATCGAAGTATCCGCCGGGCAATGGGCTCTGGCTGCTGCCTTTTACCCTGCCGGGCTGGCGCTGGGTCTTCGTATCCGGGCTTGTTCTGGCAATGGCTGGCACCCTGCTGTTGGCAGCGATTCTCAGCCGGCTGAGACCCGAGGCTGATCCGTCCTGGGCACTTCTCTTTCTCTGTTATCCGGCAGTGACGGTCTTCAGCCGGACAGTGATGAGCGATATTCCTGCAACAGTGGCGGTGCTGGCAGCGTTCTACTTGCTTCTGCTGGGCAGGGGCTTTCTGGTAGGTTCAGGAGCTCTGCTCGGGCTGGCGTGTCTGTTCCGTTATCCGATGCTGGTATTTCTCCTGCCGTTTGCGCTGATTCTCCTGTGGCAACAGCGCCAGAGCAGCAGTTGGGTGCCGGGCAGGAGAGGCAGGAAGCCGGGCAGCGGGTTGATGCTGTTGCTGGCTGGCTTTATTCCTTTTGCGCTGCTGATACTCGCTTACAACAACTATGCCTACGGCAGTCCGCTGCGGGTACCGCTCTCTGCCGGTGACCGGTTCAGCCCGGCATATCTGGGGCGCAATCTGCTGTACTATGGGATCAATCTGACCATCTGGTATCCTCTGCTGATAATCGGACCGGTTGCTGCAGGCAGGGGACACCGGATAAGACTGGTTCTGCCCGCGCTGGCACTGCTGCTGCTGTACGGCTGTTTCTCGTATATCCATCAGGAGTCATTGGCAGAAAGGCTTGTCCTGGGGATGCGCTATCTGCTGCCGGCACTGCCGTTCTTTGTCGTTGGGTATGCGATAGCAGCCGAGAGGCTTCTTTCTCTTACGGGTATCAGCCGGGTGCTGGTTCGTGCCGTGCTCGGGTTGCTGATCGTCGGTGCGCTGGGATTGCAGTGGCGGCACCAGCGATTTCTGCAGATCCAGGCACGGTATCAGGAGCTGCTCTATGCGGCTCTTCCTGAAGATGCGATTCTCATCGGCGACAAGGAGGTCTCGGAGATGATCAATGTGGCCTGGGGCTGGCGGGATAACCGTTACTACGGCTGGCTGAATCCCGACACCCTGCCTCCAGACCGGCCTCTGTTTGCCGCAGCGCTGATGAAACCCGGCCGGGTGCATCCTGAGGCGATGGCAGAGCTGGATTCGCTGCTGCAGAAGTTTCCGGGGCGGACTTTAGTCCTGAACAGTGACCGGCCGTACCGGTTCTGGCTTTACAGGCTGAGATGACCTTCTGAGCCGGCGGATTCTGGTTGCAGCAGACGACCAGACAATGCCGGTCGTGATCATAGCAGCAAATAGACCATAGGAGCCTATTACTACCGCGGCAACACCATGACAACTCATCCCCGGCGGTACCGTTGCAGCGAGGAACAGTACCCAGAACGAGTAGGCGCAGAGCAGGATCACCAGGATCGAGAGATCAACGATGCGCTGACCTGAGAGAGTGAAAGGCAGGGGGCTCGGCATCAGGAGCCGGAGATACTTCTCTCTTTCAGTGATGCTCGTGCGCTCGGTCGTGTCCAACACCAGCGCAGTTTCGAAGAGCTCAAAGCTGCGCCTGGCAAGGGCACCGAGGACGATAAAGATGGCGATGAAGGCTATGCTATAGAGCGTGGGTCGGTACGCGTAGAAGCGGCTGGCGGAATCGAACCCTATTCCGCCGGCAGAAGTGGGGAAGCGGAGCAGCGCTGCCGGACCAAAGACCGAGTATACAAGGAGTAAGCCGGAGAAGAAGACCCGCAGGTAACCGTTGGTCTGTATTGCCCGGTCAAGTTGCCAGCGGAAGCCGGAGGGCGGTCGCAGGAGGTCTTCAGAATGCTCTGATGTATCTGGCACACAGGGAAGATACTGGTCAGCGCCAGTAAGTCAACCTCAGCAGTACTGAGGAGAATGTTGCCTGTGTGGCGGCGGTTGCTGCCGGATAGCGAGACCATATAATCAGGGGTGGACGAGTCTGCTTTGCCGGATCAAGAGAAGCGCGCTTCGGCAGAGGATTTCAGCGGATTGAATCCGCAGCAGTTGCGCGCGGTACAGCATGGGAATGGCCCTTTGCTGATTATCGCGGGTGCTGGTACCGGCAAGACCAGAACGCTGGCATACCGGGTAGCGTGGCTGATCAGTCAGGGAGTGCCGCCAGAGAGACTTCTGCTGCTTACTTTTACACGCCGGGCAGCTGAAGAGATGCTGCGCCGGGCAGGTTCAGTCTGCCGGTTTGCGTCCGGCAGGGTCTGGAGCGGGACTTTTCATGCGATTGCGAACCGGCTGTTGAGGATGTACGGCAGTTCGCTGGGGTTGAGCAGTCAGTTCACGGTGCTGGATGAGTCTGATGCGGCTGATCTGCTCGGGCTCATCAGGTCAAAGCTAGGATATGGCTCACGGGAGCAGCGCTTTCCGAGAAAGACTACGATCAGGGCGATATACTCGCGGGTGGCGAATTCGCGGGAACCGCTGAGCCGGGTGCTCGCACGCGACTATCCGTGGTGCCGGCATGCGGAGGGGGGGCTGGCAGCGATATTCAGCGAGTACGCGCGGCAGAAGCAGGCAAGGCAGGTGTTGGACTACGATGATCTGCTGCTCTTCTGGAACGAACTGATGGATGTGCCCCGGGTTGGCCAGGCGATAGCCGAACGGTTCGAGCACGTGCTGGTGGACGAGTATCAGGATACCAATCTGATTCAGGCCGAGATTCTGCAGAAGCTCCGGCGGCGAAACAGAAACATAACTGTTGTCGGCGACGATGCGCAGTCGATCTACTCTTTCCGTGCCGCCACCATCCGCAATATTCTGGACTTTCCCCGGCAGTTCCCCGATACCACCATAGTGACGCTGGAGGAGAACTACCGGTCGGTGCAGCCGATACTGGATTTGGGGAATGCGGTGATGGCGGAAGCAAAGTTCAAGTACACGAAGAATCTTTTCTCCAGTCGCCAGAGTGCCCAGCGACCGGTGCTGGTGGTGGTTAGGGATGAACCCGAGCAGGCAGAAGTGGTATGTGAGAAGATTCTCGGGCATCTGGATGAGGGAATTCCGCTGATGGAGCAGGCGGTACTGTTCCGGGCAGGATACCACTCTGACCAGCTGGAGATCGAGCTGGTGCGAAGAAATATTCCATTCCGCAAGTACGGCGGGCTCCGTTTTCTGGAGACAGCGCACGTGAAGGATCTGATTGCGTTCCTGCGGATACTGGAGAACCCTCGGGACGAGATGAGCTGGTTCCGGGTGCTCGATATGCTGGAGGGGGTCGGCCCGCGCACGGTGGAGCGGTTTCTGGCAGAGCTGGAGTCACGCGATTATGCGGTAACGCGCATGGGTGAGATCGAGATGCCGCCTGCAGCCCGGGAAGGGTTTACCCGTCTATGCGAACTGCTGCTGGCAGTGCATGCGCGCGGAGAGAATCTGCCGGTGGCAGCGCAGGTTGAGCGGATAAGGTTCTTCTATGAGCCGCTGGTGCCCCTGCTTTATGATAATCCGTCGCCCCGGCTGCGGGATCTGGAGCAGCTGCAGCTCCTGGCCAATCGCTATGAGAGCCGTTCTGACTTTCTGGCAGATCTGACACTTGATCCGCCGGAGGCTACCGGTGAGTGGGCAGGAAGACCGCGTAAGGACGATGACTGGCTGGTGCTCTCGACAATGCATTCGGCTAAGGGCTGTGAGTGGAAGTTTGTCTATATCATTCATGCCGCTGACGGCAACATCCCTTCAGATATGTCAACAGAGGACGACGAGCAGGTTTAAGAGGAGCTCCGGCTGCTCTAT
>JBDRUL010000033.1:0-8446 GCA_039801305.1 Caldifarciminota bacterium
GGTTATCCTCGAGATTCCACGAAAGCTCGCACCACTCATATCCCCGGCGCCGCATATACTCCTCGGTCTCATAGAAAAGGAGCACCGGCAAACCCAGGCGCCGGTACTGCTGCTTGAAGCCGAATACAAGAGCACGGGCGCCGCTGACCCGTCTTCGGTAGTACAGAAACTTCAGCATCCCCACCAGCCCCAGCCTGCCGTTCAGATGGGACAGAATCTGGTTCATATCCGGCAGCGTGATCGAAAGCCCTGCCGGCTGGCCATCGTAGAAGGCAAACCGCACCATCTCCGGCTCGGCAAAGCTCTTCAGGTTGTCTGCGAGTAAGTCCATCTCCTTCTCAGTCATCGGCGCAAAGCCCCAGTTCTTCTGCCAGGATTCGTTATAGAGCTCCCTGATAATCGCCATCTCGCGCTTCAGATTCCTCATATCGATCGCCCGGGTTGAGATGCGGGGATTGGCGCGCAGCTTACGCGCAAGCTCAACAAACCGTTGCGGCATCGGAGTAGATGAATACTTGATAAAAGCAAGCAGATCCTTTGCCTTGCGCAACCCCCAGGACTCTGCCAGCCGGTGATAGTAGGGCGGATTATAGGGCATCATCAGCACCGGCGGTCTGTCATAGGCATCGAGCAGCCACCCCCACTCGTCATTCGAAGAAGGCGACATCGGCCCGCGCAGAATTGTCATCCCCTGTGCTCTGACCCAGTCGGCTGCTGCATCAAAGAGCATGTTGGCAATTTCTTGATCATCTGGACATTCAAAGAAGCCGAACGAGCCCAGCTTCTCCTGCCAGAGGTTGTTATAGTTATCATCCACCTGTGCTGATATCCTGCCTACAACCCTGCCATCCCGTTCAGCAAGGAAAAGCGCACATCTTGCATGCTCCCAGAACGGATGGTGTTGAAAGTCGAGCAGATGGCGTATGTCCCTTTTCAACGGCGGCACCCAGCAGGCATTACCCCGATACGTCTGCCATGGCAGGTTAATGAACTGCTCGCGTTGACGTTCGTTCGTTACCGGCAGAACCGTAATCATCACAACAACTCAATCATCACAGATTCTCATCCGGCAAGGCACGAAGAGAGTCGACGTATGCCTGCGGCAGACTGTCGTAGCTTGTTACCTGTGTAACCGCATTTGCTACCAACGTAAGATTAACAGTGATATTCTTGTTCGCCACCAGCGAGACTATCTGCTGCAGACCCGGGTTGTCGGTGATAGGCCCGAGGTCAAAAGTATCCTTGTAGTCCGGTATCGTCCTGCGCTCGTTACAGCAAAAGGCACCGACGACAACCAGCGTAGCACTGGTCTCGGCTACGAACCGGTGTGGTTTCACTACCAGCAGATGCTGCACCCGATTCTGACGGGAACGGAACAGAAGTCCGCCCGGCAGAGTATCGGCTATCCGACTGCCAGAAGTTGAACGGCAAGTCATATCCAGCGTCACTCTCCCCACCGGGCTGAAATGGCGGAGGCTGCCGGCAATGATCGGGGTCGATATTCCCGGGTTCATCGCAAAAGCGCTGCCGGTCGGCTCAAAATCGGCTGGCGGCAGAATCAAATCACAGGCACCGGCGAGCAATAATCCGAACGCCAGAATACGTCGCAGCACGACCTACCTGCCAAGCTTTGACTTCAACATTCGGCCTGACTCAGGCTGAAAGGACAGAGGATGTTCACTCGTGTCCGGCGGTAGGGCGTTTATCTGGTCGATGTAGGTCTGGGACAGCCGGTTATTGTCGGTAATATCCCATACCGCCATCTGCACCAACGACAAGTCATAGGTAATATCCTTGTCCCTGACCAGCCCGATGAGCTGCTCGAACTTGGAATTATTGGTAACCGGACCTATTTCAAACAGATCCCCCGAGTCCGGCGCGGACCGGCCGGAGTGACAACAGAAACCGCCGATTGGCACTATTGTGTCAGTGGCTCCGACCCGAATTATGTGCGGTTTGAGAATGATGATCGCCTGAACACCCTTTGATTTGGGCACAAAGAACAGCCCCGCCACCAGCGTATCGCAGACAGTATCGCCGGTAGCCCGACAGTAAAGTCCCAGCTGAAACAGTCCTCGCGGATTGACGTACGGAGTGTACGCATCCACCTTGGTAACACTTATCGCCGGATTCAAATGAAAAGCCGTTCCCTTGGGCTCAAACTCTCTGGGCCCGAACAGCTGGCAGCCCGAGAGCACTATGACAATCGTACTCAGAAACAAAGCAAAACGCATGAACTCTCCTCTGTGGCGCCCCGGCATCACATTACCACTCTTCCCAGTGCACCCGATTTTCTCTAAACTGAGTTCGCGGAGACGGTCTCTCTGCCGGGTGCCCAAGCGCGATCAGACAGAGGATACCGAAATGCCCGGGAACTCTCAGCTTCTCCCTTATCGCCGACTCACGCTCTGTTCTGGGGTACACACCCAGCCAGACCGCACCCAGGCCGAGCATTGCCGCGGCTATCAGGATATTCTCAGTCGCAGCCGAGCAATCCTGAACCCAGAAGTCTGGCGAGACGTTACGGTCTCCGCAGACCGCAATCGCCACCGCTGCATCTGCCAGCATTCGGCCGTGGGGATGAATTTCAGCCAGGACTTTCAACCGGCTCCGGTCAGAGACGACAACATAGTGCCAAGGCTGCCGGTTTGATGCTGATGGCGCGGCCATACCGGCTTCGAGAAGCGCTCTGATGTCCTCCGGCGTGACCGGCTCACCAGTGTAGCGCCGAACGCTGCGCCGGGCGAAGATTGGACTCAGTCGTCGGTCCACGGTCGAGAATAGAACGGCGTCAATCCACTGTCAACTGCCGTTGCCCCAGTATCACTCTGGTCTTGGCAACTCACAGCGCAGCGCCTTGTCCTCACGCAGCCCGAGCGCATAGTCCGCCTGAATCAGCTTGTGCACTTCGCGCGTCCCCTCATATATCTGCGCGCCCTTGGCATTCCGATAGTACCGCTCAACGCTGTATTCTGATGAAAATCCGTAGGCACCATGAATCTGGACTGCGTTCGATGCCGCCCGTTCGGATGCCTGACACGCAAACATCTTGGCGAGAGAAGTCTCGCGTGTACCCCGGCGACCCTGATTCTTGAGCCAGCCGGCACGCAGCCAGAGAAGTCTTGCCACATCATAGTCTGACGCCATCTCGGCAATCATCTCCTTGACAAGCTGATGAGCGCCCAAGGGCTTGCCAAAGGTATGCCTAGTCTTGGCATACTCAACCGAAGCCTCCAGGCATGCCCTGATGAGACCGGTCGCACCCGCAGCCACAGTATAGCGTCCCTGGTCTATGGCGAACATTGCTATCTTGAAACCCTCCCCCTCCTCGCCGAGCAGATAGCGCGCAGGTACCCTAACTTCGTCCATGGAGATGGAGCCGGTATTCCCCGCCCGGATACCAAGCTTGCCGTGAATGGTTGCAGTCGTTAGACCTTTCATTCCCCTTTTCATGAGGAACGCAGACATACCGGAATGGTCACGCCGAGCCTGCTTATCCGGATCTGTCCAGGCAATAATGAGAAACTGGTCAGCAACATCTGCCAGCGAAATCCACATCTTTTCGCCGCTTATCACATAGTCGTCACCGTCTTTTCGGGCCTTGGTCTGTATTCCCACCGCATCAGTTCCTGCGGCCGGCTCGGTCAGAGCAAATGTCGCAATTTTCTCACCCTTTGCCTGTGGCACCAGAAACTCCTCCTGCTGTTCCTTGTTACCCCAAGTCAGAAGTGTCAGCGAGTTCAGACCGATGTGAACAGACAGAATAACCCGCAGCGATGTATCAACACACTCAAGCTCTTCACAAGCAAGACCGAGGGATATGTAGTCGTTTCCAGATCCGCCGAAACGGCTCGGAATAGTCAATCCCAAAAGTCCTATTTCTGCCATCTGCTTAAGTATGTCCCGATTGAACTCCGCCTTAGCGTCGTAATCGCTGATGGTCGGCAATACCTCCTTCCGTGCCCAGTCACGGGCAAGATTCCGGATGAACTCTTGCTCCTCGGTGAGACTGAAATCAATCATGTATCCTCCGTTCTAACTCACTCTCAATCTCGCCAACATCTCTCTTAAAACTGCGCCACGAATCCTACCAACTCCATCGGCTGTCTCGAGCAGCACATTAACGGGCACCAATCGCGTCGTCTCTAGTAGAAATACCAGCGCCAACAGGGCTGCATTCCGCGGCCCCGCTACCTTGCGAAACGGGCGGCGGACGATCCTAGCTTTCGTCAGTGGTAACACCAGCGAATCATCGGTGACAACAATACCCTGAGTCATACCACTGACCACCTCACGGGCATAGGCCAGACCATCGTCAGAAACAACAACGACCGCATCGGGGATAGAGACACCCGTAAAGTGAATGGGCGCACTGGAAATGATAATCTCTGCTGCTGAGAAACCGGTCCCCACAGTCACCGGATAGGTCCCTTTCTTGGTCACAAACAGACCTGTCTGGATGGCGCTCTGGGCCAGCAACTCAGCCGCCTGCTGCACTCCGCCGCCGGCCGAGCCGGCAAGCAGAAGCGAAAACCTTCCGGAGAGCAACGATTCTACCGGCACAGAAAGGGTCAGAGCCGGCTGCGGCTCCAGTAGCGACGGCCGGTTGCGCTCCATTTTCAGACGATATGCCGGCCGGCTCGCGCCACGCCAGACTCCAAACTCAAGACCAGAAGCCTTGGCGATGTCTGCCGGCTTGCTGCCAGGATTGTGTTTGAGCCCGTAACTCGGACAGGCTTCGATGACCTCAACCAGTGAGAATCCGTCGACCCGCAGTGCCTCTACCAGTCCGTCGGTGAAATCGCCAGCGCCATTGATGCGACTAACGTACACCGCACCCGCAGCCGCAAGAATCCGGCATAGGTCATATCCCGGATACTCCTTGCCCAGCGGCATCGCCGGCGTTCGGAACCCGCAAGGGGTAAGCGCACTGGGTTGCCCGCCAGTCATGCCATACAACATGTTGTTGTGGACAATCACGGTCAAGGGAAAGTTGCGGCTGGCACATTCGACAAGATGCTGCAACCCTATAGACGCCCCCCCATCACCGACAAACACTACCACCTTACCTTGAGGTAGGCTGGCGGCTATCCCAGCGCCGAGCGCCGCTGCCCGACCATGCAGACCGTGGACTGTATGAACCCGAAAGAACTTGTCGACAATACCGTGGCAGCCTATATCCGTGACCAGTACCGTAGCAAGAGGAGCTACGCCTATGTGCGCCAAAGCCCTGGCTGTATTGCGCGCAATCAGGTGATGACCGCAACCCGGACAGAAAGGAAGCGGCTCACCAAGAAGAAAATCCGCCCCAGTCATAACCTAACTGCTTCTACTATACTTTCCGGAGTAATCATACGCCCAAGGCTATTTACTCCCACAACCCCCAACCTGCCAGTCACCCCGAAAAGAAGCTCTCGCAGTTGCCCTGAGAGATTCTCCTCGGCAATCACCACCCGGCGGTACTTATCAAGTATCTTCGAATACTCGGCCGGTATTGGTACAAGAGTATTGGGGAGAAAGAGAGAAACCGGGACAGAATGTTGGAAAAGGATTCCAGCAGCCTCACGGGCAGCAAGGGCTGTTACTCCCCACGAAACAATAACCGTCTCTGCTCCTTGCTCTTCCTCCAGCCAATAGCGAGTAAAGAGCCCAATATTGGAAACAATCTTCTTCTCCAGCCGAACGGTGTTCTCAAGCCCTGGCCTAGACAAGTGCTGAATTATCCCGCGGGAATCGTGTGTGGACGCATTCAACCGTACCTGATGGTTGGGATTGCCCACCGGCAGGAACCCGGGTACTAGGTTCTCTGCGGCAGCATACGGCTCGTAGGTATCACTGATGTGGCAAGGCGAACGTACTACCGGCTCAACATTGGCAAGCGCGTCAGTGTCAACACAAAACTGGGTCATAAGCATCTCTTTGGATGTAAGGAGAACAACCGGCGTGCGCAGAAGGACAGCGGTCCGCAGGGCCAGCGGCGGCATCGTCCAGCATTCCTCGAAGCTGTTTATTGAAATGACGGGAAGCGGGTGCCCGCCTGAAATCGCTCCGCGCAGAAGGAGAAGATCTGCTTCAGCACCAGCGGTCGCTGAACCGGTCGCGGGTCCCAAACGCTGGGCAAGAATGACCAGAAGGGGCAGCTCCATCATGTACGCCATATTCACCGTCTCCAGCATCAGGGCAAATCCCGGAAACGAAGTTGCAGTTACGGGTAGAAGACCGGTGCTGGCAAAACCACAGAGCCACTGGGCAGCAGTAATCTCATCTGGAGCTGCCAGTGCCGACGGCAAACGGCGGAGCGAGTAACTGTACAGAAGATTCGCCGGGGTGATGGGGTAACCAACAAAGACATCGGCCCCGGCTCTAGCGAGCGATTCAACAATAAGCCGGGAACCGTCAGTGAGCCGACGCATCAGTATTTCTGTCAGCCAGTGGAATCCCGCAGCGTTTGAATACGCGATCAACCTGATTGAGCAGATTCTTCACATCAAATACCTTTTTCAGCTGCCGCGGCTTGAGCAATCTGGTAACCTCCGGGTTGGCAAAGGCAAGACTGGGCAGATCAGTCTTCTCCTTCAGCGACCCAAATGCCAGAGACTGAACCAGTTCATAGGCTTTATCTCTGCTCATACCCGCGTTCACCAGTTCCAGCATTAGCGACTGGGAGAAAAAGACACACCCGCTCCTGACGAGATTCTCCTGCATACGTTCCGTGTTCACAACGAGTCCAGATATCACCCCTGTCATCTTCCGGACAATATAATGAAGATAGGTGCAGGACTCCGGGATAATGATACGTTCTGCTGCCGAGTTGGTCAGGTCGCGTTCATGCCAGAGGGGAACATTCTCAAGACTGACGAGAGCATAGCTGCGGATAACACGGGCAAGGCTGACTACGCGTTCGCATATTATCGGGTTTTTCTTGTGGGGCATGGCAGACGAACCACGCTGCCCCTTGCTGAAAGGTTCGGCTACTTCTCCTATCTCGGTACGCTGCAGATTGCGGATTTCGGTAGCCATCCGCTCCAAACTGGCAGCAACAATAGCAAGAGTACAAAGCATCAGCGCGTGACGGTCGCGTGGTACAACCTGGGTCGAAACCGGTTCCGATTTCAGCCCGAGACGGCGCATCACTATCTCCTCTACCTGTACCGGCAACTGAGCATATGACCCGACCGCACCTGACAGCTTGCCATAGCCAATCTCGGTGCGCGCCTTGGCAACGTTGGTAATGCACCGTCCTGTTTCAGAGTACCAAGAAAGGCATTTCAAGCCGAATGTAATGGGCTCAGCGTGCATACCATGTGTTCGTCCGATCATCGGCGTATGTCTGTACCGCTGTGCCAGCCGACCACACTCCTTCTGCAGCCTGCCGAGTTCGTTCTCGATCAGCTTGAGCGCCTCTACGCACCGCAAGGCGAGAGCAGTATCAACAACATCGTAAGAGGTAAGCCCGTAATGTACATACCGACCGGCACTACCCAAGTTCTTGCTGACGCTACGGACGAAGGCAATCACATCGTGGTTCGTCTCCCGTTCATACTCCTCTATCTCCGGGATGCTGAAAGTGGCACGCTGAATAAGCCGGGCGGCAGAACGGGGAATGATACCCAGCTGCGCCTGAACTCCGGCCACGGTCTTTTCGACCAGAAGCCACGATTCAAACTTCGCCTGCTCGGTCCAGAGGCGGCTCATCTCAGGAAAGGTGTACCGTGTAATCATCTGTCAACCAACCCCGCTTCGGCAGCCTTGACAAAATAGACGCACCGGTGGCAGTCTAACAGCACAGGCTGACCCGGTCAAGTCAGCTACGCTTCTCCGCGACATGAATGGCGGCCGGTTTCCCGGCCGCCATATACCAGATATCGGCTATCTCACTACCAGTTTGCGCTCAACCGTTTTCCCCGACGCCTCCAGCCTCAGTAGGTATACTCCGGCGCTCAGTTCGCCGAAGTCGGCTACAAGTGTCATACTCGTACCAGCTGACCTCAAGCTACGATCGAGCACCAGTCTGCCGCAAGCATCCCATACGCGCATTCTGCCATTTCTGCTGAGACCTGCATCAAGCTGCAGGCTGCGCCCGGTAAGTATGCCACCGTGGCTCACCCGCCTCTGCCCGGAAAGAGCAACCGGCTGCTGTCTAGCCCGGGCAGTGGCGATTTTGGCAGTACTGTCCACATACCGCCAGAGCTCAAGGGTCTTGTTACCCTTCAGCGCAAAGAAGGCATCGTTACCATAGCCAACAAGGTCACCTCCACCTTTGATCCGCTTCTTCTTGCCCGTTGAACCGACAGACGGTATCGTATCAAGCTCACTCCATGTAGTGGTATCCTCGTTCCAGTACCAGAACTCCTGTGTGTTGCCACCCTTAAGCGCGTAGATACCACCGTTATCCCATGCTGCAGCTGCACCATCCTTTGACTTCTTCGACTTGCCCGTCTTGCCC
>JBDRUL010000034.1:0-8396 GCA_039801305.1 Caldifarciminota bacterium
CCGCATCGCTCGCGCAGGAGGATCTCCACGTTCCCCTGCAGGTAGAGCTGTTGCACTATAGAGAACAGGTCATCCGCTGTCACTCCACAATCGCTTTCAATTCGCGGCCATACTGCCGGTATTCGGGATCCAGATCGTACAGTTGCTCCCAGATCAATTGACGCAACCGAACGGCCGGCTTGACACAGTAACGATAAAAATCCCTGTCTGTAAACTCTCCATGCGGAAAGAGAATTTTGGTCATCCCGCTGGCTATGTCGCGCACCGCATTCTCATTGCGAATAGCGGCAGCCCCCTCTACATGGATCCGTTGTTTACATAACTGGTCGGGCCCTAAGTCGTTGCGTAAAGCAAGCAAAACATCCCCGAAGAAATCGGATTTGAGTCCTACAGAACAAGCAAGGTGTTTGCTCTGTAGCTTCGGGAGTTCCCATCCCGGTATCAATCCCTTGACCCGATCGAGAAACGCGGTTTCCTGAAGGAACTCCGGTAACTCGCCAACATAGGGGTATCGCACCGGTTGCTGCCGATCATCCAGCGCGATATTTGCTAGTAGCACCAAGCCACAGTCACTGGCAGTCTCGTACATACCGCCACGCGTCAGGCGCCCATTGGCCAGAAAGCCCTTTAACCCGCCAACTATTTCCTTGGGTCTCTCAAATTTGAGCGTCTGGACTTCATCTAGAACAACAACAGCGAAACGTGCGAGCAACCCCCACTGCCCCGACGCGTTGTTAACGAACAGAACCGCAGGTGAAACGTTGCCACCACTCAGTAAGCGCACGTGCGGGCTGATATTTTCGTAAACGTAACTCTTTCCTGTTCCTTTGGGAGCCAGTTCTACGAGATGCATGCTCTTCTGGACAAGAGGTAACAACCGCATGACCAGCAGGATCTTCTGCTGCGGCGAAAAAGATTCTGGCGCATATCCCATGGAAAGGACCATCAGATCGAGCCACTCATCGAAATCAAAGGCACAGCGTGCTTCTTTGTATAAAGAGAGATCTACCCGTGCCTGCATGGGCTTGAACGAAATGATCGCCACTCCATCGCCGGTGTTAATTAGCTCGACAATCCCCCACATACCTTGCCTGAGCAGGTCCGGGAACTGCTCGACCTGTGCGTCAGAGATGTGAGCATCATCTATACCCAGCAGCGGCATTCTGGCCACACGTTCCTGACGATGTCGTTTGAGGATGACCTCTACTTGAACCGGAGTCAATACTTTGACAATGTCACCCCTCTGCAGGCGCGATTTAATCAGGTTTTGATCCTCTGGCCTAGGGATCCACTTTGCTGTCCACTCGCGCACATGCTCGGCTTCACTCAAGGTTAGAGGCCCCATACCGGGAGCCAGCATTTCTAGCAGCCACTCAGCAACATATCCCGGCACACCACGTTTCTGAAGCTGGCTCATGGGTAGACGCTGTTTATCAATGGCCAGACTGCCAAACACCCTCTGCACTTTGTCAGCTAATGAAGCTTTATCATCTGATAACGACAGCTGTGTCATTGCAAGAAGTCCTCTAGCTCAAGCGAGGGTTGATACATTTCCGTGACCTGGATTTTGATCGCAACATCATACTCGAATTTCCGCCCATGAGGCGTCACAAGAACAAGAGTAGCCTGCATCTGTTTCAGGTTTCTCTCCGTAGGCCAACGCGGTAACATCACTTCCACTGCTCTACTGCTTGAGGGAAGCACTTCATCCAGTGACAGAGGAACCGACACGGTGTCCGCACGTACCGTCATGCGTAGCTCGCTCATACGCAGTGGTACATGCCCAGCATTAACAATCTCCAATCGAGCAGTACCACGTTGTTCTGCCTGATTGCGCCCTCTCAACACGCACTGCACATGTGGTGCTGCAACATCACGGGCAACTTCGACCCACGGCAACAACACTTCTTCGGGAAAGAAGCCACCATGCGCGAACTCTTCCCGACCGGCCTTTCCATCTTGGGTTAAGAAAGCATCGCTATCGAGTGCTACAACACAGTGTTCTGGCAGTTGAAAACGTATCTTGGAGAGAAATGCCTGTCTGTTTTCCTGATCGATAACGAACCCCTCGAGCGGGAAGTCCCGAGGCTCGATCTCGCCCCAAGCGGCGCGTCCATGTGCCTGACCGCCCTGTGGAACTGCATGGCATCGATTACTACTTCCCAAGAGACGCCCGTGATCCGTTGTAATTAGGACACGTAATCTCAATTCGTCGGGTACGGCCAGCATGCTACGAACGAGTTGCTGCGCCAGAGCATCTATTCGATCTCGAACCCAACTCAGAATGACCGAGCGGTCTCCATCGCGGTGGTACGTCGCATCCGGTTCAATCAACCTCCAGAGAAACACATCGCCGGGACGTGCCTTGCGCATGTATTCCGCAGGATCGCGGTTGTTTGCGATCTCAGTCACGTCTCTGAATACTGGAGGGGACTTCGTGTCTACCGGAGGCGCACCCCGTAGCAAAGCCTCTTTACAGAACTCTGTTACTGTTGGTAATGTTGACAGGACAATTTTGTCAGATAGAATGGTGATACGCGGTTCCTTCCGCAGTGTATTCACGAGACGGCTTGCATCTACGTAGTGCAGACCGTCTAGCAGCATCCACAGAAAAACTTCCCCTGGCTCCAGATCACTGTACAAACGTTGCACACGATAGATGGCCAGAGCATTGTCTCCCCGGGCCAGTGCGCCGGGATAGTAACGGAGGTACCATATTGCGAAATCCCATGCGACCTTATGAATGCGCTCCCTGGCGAACTCATCCCCATGCTCTACTTCCCACAGCCTGTATGGCAGGTAGCTGTGCCTGAACCACTCAACGATTTCCTCCAGGCTGCCGGGCAGGTCTGTGACGTGAGTTGGAGGACATAGCTTCTCCAGCTCCCGCACCTGAACCGGGTCGAGAACCTCTTTGAGGGAATGGACAACATGCTCATTGAGAGCCTGCGGATACTGGCGATAGTAGCTCAGGGCTTCCTCTGCAACAACCTGTATCAACGTACCCGGTAAAGCACGCCTCAAAAGGATCTGAAATGCCTCGTTACCATGCTGAGCGATTTGTTGCCGCCACGCTTCTCGTGCCCGATTCAACCACCGCTCTGGCAGCTCCTGTAGTGGAAAACGGCCCAGTTCCTGCGGTAGCGCGCTCTCCACTATCCCGAGCCAGCCACTGAGAAAACCACGGGCCTGATCCGGGCTATGGACTTCGTAGACTGCACATAACGGCGATCCTTGCGACGCATCGCTCCAGCGTTGTGCACATACCGCAACAAGAGGGCGTAACTCTTCTGGACAGGGATCCGTCTCCAACCAGAGTAACCAGTGGGCGGCATGATCAGGAGCAGCAACATGCCACCACGGCCCTTTCGGGAAGAGTGCTCGCAGTACAGAAAGAGGCGTTACCTCCTCCAGGGTGACGCCTCTCTCTTCCACGAGTGACAGGATCCTTCGAGCCTGTTCTCGGGAAAGAGCAGGACATTGCTGCAACAGCGCCTCCGCAGGAGCATATGTCTCTTTACAGGACCACTGCCGGGCGCGACAGAGCGCTTCCACCCACATGCAGAGATCTTCACCTCGCACATGCAAGGGCTCGCTCCGGTGGAGAGATTGCAGGAACTGCACCTCGGTAGATACACAAAGAAAACCTTCAGCAACCGGTGCTTCTCCGTGCCTGTCCAGATATACCACTCTGGGAGAACTCACTCTCAGCACCCCTCTTGCGCGATGCGCTGCAGTGTCTGGAGACAATCCATGCGTTGCGACGGGTCCTGTATCCGGCGGAAATCGCGAGCGATCCGATCGATCAGGTTAGCATCAAGCCGCTCCTGAACTCTGCGGCGGAGCGCTTCTACCTGTGAGGAGAACGCATTATCGAGAAAAGGTGGAGGTTCGCACAGGTTGCGTAGAAGGACTTCCGGGTCCGCACGCTCCACTTGTTCCTGTTGCTCGCACAACCAGACTTCGGCGTTCGCCCGTTCACGATTCGCACGCTCCTGCACCATTGCTTTTGCTTGATCTGCACGCTGGTGTAATTGCGGGGTGAGTACCGCACGGTGCTGTTCGATCAGTTTCATAATCTCAGCGTGAGCAAGTTCCACATCTGCCGGCACGTGCAACTCGCGGGCCTCCAGCTCGGAGAGCGCCCCCAAGAAATCCATGATTTCTCTACAACGATCCCGATACTTCTCAAGACGCTCCAATTCTGATGTGTTCTCAAAGTCGCCACGATGAAGCAGGATCTCTTCTAGCAGTTTACTTGCCTGTGCCGCTTCCGCCAAGCTTTCGATCCGATCCTCTATCCTCTGCAGGAACAGAATTTTTTTATTGATAGCCTCCCTGATCTCTTCCTGCTTGTCCCTCACGAGTTTGAGCGTCGCCTCGGTGCGCGGATGCATTTTACTCAGTCGGGCCTCCCATTCGCGAAGACGCGCCAGCGGTGCACTAACATACATCTCACGGATCGCCGCCCGCATCGGCTCATCATGTTGTTGATCTTGCAACTCTTCTGCATTCTGCGTGAGCTCCCGCAGAGCCTGTTTTACTCGTTCCACGAGCCCGCTGTCGACTTCCTCAACGTGCTTCTGCAGCAACTCCAGTTGCTTCTGCTGCAATCCATATTCTTTCAGATCATTCAGCTTCGCGTAACGTGCACAATCTATATTGACCTGGTCTCGTATCCTGTCTATGACCCGATCACGCAGCTCCTCCGGGCGCTTCCATTCGTCTTCCCGGATGCGTCGGGGATACGACAATTGCCTGACGCCATCCAAAAGTTTCTTCAGCGTTGGCACCGGTTGTCTTCCCTTGCCAAGAGCCTCTTCGATTGCTCTGACGCCTTCTGCGTACCTTTCAGCGTTTTCGAGTTCCTGTGCCAACCCGGACTCGACACGGGCCAGATCGTTGCGCAATTCCTCAGGATAGCCCTCGTTCTGCCTGTGTGCTCGCAAACGATCGAGATACTCCTGCGCAGTACGCAGTGGCAGTCCAGACGCATCAGAGACCTGCCGGATCAAGTTTCGTGCTTCTCGCTCCCTTGCGCCCGGCTCGACCCGGGTAAGACATGCTGGAGTCTTTTCGCAAATCTGATAGATAAACCATTTGTCACCCTTGTTATCCAAGGATTCTTTGAACTTTTCAACGAGATCACAAACGTGCCCCTCCACCGTCAGTATCAGCTCACGTCGCCAGCTTCCGTACCACGCACAGAAAAGCAACTGAGCCTGGTTAAAGTCGTAGCCGAAAGGCGGAGCGAGCAGGGGCTCCAGTCCTTCTTTCACCGGCACGTTTGACCGCCCCGGTTTGAAGGTCTGCTCCAAGTGATCCCATGCCTTTCGCAGACCATGTGCCTCAGGCGGAACAACGTACCCATCGCGATCAATCAGTCCCCAGGCGGCTTTCGACCCCGTTTTCAGGATCTCATTCAGCAAATCCCTGTGGACCCCCGTCTGCAACGCGGTTATACTTGCGGGATCTGCTATTTGATTGCGCGCCAGTAGACGACTGCAGACGGCGACGGCCTGCCGCAGGTTGCTCGCGGTCGCTTTGTACTGTGTTAGAAATCCGGGCGGACTGTAGGGATAAGTCAGCTTGTAGCACCGCTGCATGAGCTTCACCGCATCGTTGCTGGATATGTTCTCCGCCAGTCCCTCAGCCGCTACCATCGCTCGATATGGCCCGGGAACGAAACAGTCCATGCTGGACTTCAGGCGCTCCAGCTCACTCTGAATATGCTGCTGGGTGAGCTTCTGGCGGCTTTTGAAGGCCTCCCCATATTTCTCCTGCAACTCCCTTTCTTGCGCACTCATGTAGTCCAGAAGAACAAGGTTTCGGAACAGATGCGGCAACGGCTCCCGTGGCACAGCCAGTACGACCGCAGGCGGATAATGCTGATCAGCAAATGCTTCATCCAGCATGCGCGCTGCGTTCTGCCGGAAGAATTGCAGGTCCCCCTCTGTCTCCGGGATCAGGAAGATCCAGAGACCGCGCACATCTATAGTTGCACTCGCATCGAAGCGGGGAGCCAGACGCCTGAGGTTTTGCGCACCCAAGAGCCGACGTGTCAGGGCTCGTTCCCGGTATTTCCAGTCCTCCTGATGTCCCCAGTCAACAGGAACAGGGACATCTCGCAGGATGCTCTTACTCCTGATGATCTTCTCCAGCAAGTCCCATTCCTGTTGCGGATCCAAGGGCTCAGCCCCTTTTTCACGGAGCAATTCGTCTAACTGTTGCGCTTTGTCCCCTTCGGCCCAGAGCGTATAAACCCTGCGCGTGTCGTCATAACGAATGTAGTGTCCCTGATACATCGCTTCCAGTGCTTCAGCACAGACATCCTCCGGGTGCCCGCAGAGATGAGATGCTGCTCTAGGGAATGAAAGGCTCCCTTTTTTGAGTTCGCCCACTTCGAAGAGAAACAGCGCCTTCAGCAGATCGTGCCAGACCGGCGGTGCATCCGCACCAATCCGTCTTCGTGCGGCGAGGTAGTTAGTATAAACGCTTTTGTCGAGCAGATCCCCATACCAGTCCACCAGTGCAATCGGGTAGATCCAGTTTGGTTGCCCCTTCACCAGAACCGGCTCATCCTCATGGTTCTTCAATTCCGATAGCACCTTACCGAGCACGTTTCGTGTGTTCGTGACCTCTTCGAGAGTTACGTTGGAAAAGAGAGTCGTTGTGAGTGGATGCAGGGGGAAGCATCCTTTTGTAACAATCGTCTCGAACTTTTCTGTGCTCCACCCGTGTTGCTCGTTATAGTACTGATCCAGCAGTGCCAGCGTGTCATCTGTGGCGTCCACAAATGCCTCGTTTGCACTATCCCATACCTTAGCCATCCATTCCGGGTCCTGGCACAGGTAGGCATCAAGCACCATCTCCATGGATGTGTGAAGCAAGTGACGTTGTTGTGCAGGAATTCGGTTGAGCTCTTTGAGCAAGCTGTTGCGGTGATCTGAGTCGTACAGGGCTCGACGCGCCACTTCTTCAGGGTCGTGCTGCGAGAAAGCAACGAAGACCACATCTCTTTTGCAGTTGAACACCCCGTTGAGTAGATCTTGCAGAGAGGTTGTATCACTGCCGCCCTGTTGCGTGTAGCGCTCTACAAAGGCGCTGAACTCATCGAAGAGGATCAGGATACCTCCGGCTCGCGGGGCGTCTCGATTGCAGAACTCTCTGGCAGCCCACTCAATGGCATCTTTGAGGCTCACAGCAGCTCCGAAGTCGGGCGTCACACCACGCACTTCACGAACAACCTCTTTGCAGATGGAATGGACCCGCGCATCTCGTTGCCGAATGCGTCGCAGGAGCACAGGCAGATCCATGGATTGGCTGGCCAGATACGCATCGGCCCTCTCACGCTCTTCAGGGGTGAACCCCAGCAGGATCCTTTCCGCTTCATCAAACCAGAATGGCAGCGGTACGGGCTCTGGAAGCTGCTTGATGGCTCTTTCCAACTCCCGGAGAAACTGTTGCGAGAGGGGTTCAGGGTAATCCCCCCGCAACATCAGTATCAGGAAAGGCAATTGCTCTTTTTTGAAATCACGCAGGATTGCTGCCATCTGCTCGCCTGCCGCATGCTCGACCCCTGCCAGCAAAAGCCTCACTTCTTCCGAACCGGTGGGTTTACCGAAGTAGTTGGCCAGCACCAGGGCAAAGTGGCTCTTACCCTGCCCGTAGGTAGCCATGATAATGTGGCGGTTCTCCTTGTTACCAAGGAATGTGCGTCGGATCTCTTCCAGCAAGTCCACTGACGACCGTTTACCTTCAGGAGCATCCTTTGTGAAGAGATACCCGCGTATCAGATCCAAGTTCTTTTCCGGATCGGTATACCATTCAATCTGAACATCGTTTACAAAAGCTGCATTCGGGTTTTGGTGCACCACGTCTTTAATCAGCAGTTCCATCACACTCTCCGATCCTGTCAAAAGGCTATAGCTCTTTCGGAAGCTGGAACTATCCGCCCATCCTTTTCCCACATCCTCCGGTCAGTACCTGCCGGTAATAGTTCATGCGCCTTCTCCGGTACTGCAAGCAGGAGAGCACGACGCCGATGTGGAAAGTGAGCAAAAAGATGCCTCCACAAGCGCTCGCGTTGTTGCCATTTCATTCGAGTGAGCGCCACATCGAAGTTGTAAACCAGCACTACCGGCCCACCATTTGCCTGGGCAATCCTGTGCAATCGCTGCTCTTCCTCCTCATCTCCGATCCCAACAAACCGGGCATCTGGCGCAAGGTTTTCCAGCAGCACCTTCACGTAGTCTTCCGCATCGACTCCGAGCCGCACTGCGAGGCCGGCTTCATAACCCAGATCGTCAGGTGCCAGCAGAACGATCCCTGTCCGGCATCGCAGCGATGGCCCACGGAGCTTATGGATGAGCTCAGCTGCCGGGTTTTGCATACAC
>JBDRUL010000035.1:0-6562 GCA_039801305.1 Caldifarciminota bacterium
GCTGTCTATGGCGGGCTGCTGCTATTTACCTACGCGCTCGGTCATTCGGTGCTGGTACTGCTCGCCGGGACGTCAATCGGCATTGCTGAGGCAATGGTCAACTCCAAGGGCCTGAAGAATGCCTCGGTCATCCTCAAGAAAGTCTCGGGCGCGCTGCTGCTGCTCGTAGCTGCATACTTTATCTATGAACTGGTCAAACGCTAGATTGGAGGTAAAATCAATGATGTACCGTTCTCTCGCCTTTCTCGTTGCAGCAGCTGTGCTTACCCTGAGCGGATGTCCCAGGTTTCCTCAACCTGCCAGCGGCACAGCTGCAGCCGACACTGCCCAGAGTGAAACTCTTGCGACCCTGCCCCGGCAGGAGAGCACAGCCGCCGTTGCGGTTGAACCGGTAGCACCGAAGCCCGAGCCTGCTCCTGAACCGCTACCTCAGCCCTCCCAGCCCAAAGTCCTGCCCCGGCTCTGGGATTTCGGCTCCGACAACTGCCTGCCCTGCATCGAAATGGGCCGCATCCTCGAACCGATGATGCAGGAGTACGCCGGCAGGGTGGAGATCCGCATCATCAACGTTTATCAGAACCGGGAACTGGCGATGCAGGCAAGGATTCAGGTCATCCCGACCCAGATATTCTACGACGCGGCCGGTAACGAGCTCTTCCGGCACGTGGGTGTCTATCCGCGCGACTCAATCCTTGCGAAGTTCCGCCAGTTCGGCTGGGAATAGACAATGAAAGAACGCACAAAGTTCCTCGTCATACTCGCCGCCTTCCTGCTCTTCTACTTCCTGCCGGTCGAGAAGACCAGAGTTCAGGGCGCACTGCTCGAAGGATTTCTGATGCTGCAGGAGTATGCCCGGCTGCATGTCCTCTTGTGTCTTGTCCCTGCCTTTTTCATCGCCGGCGCCATTCAGAACTTCATAACCAAGGAAGCGGTGCTCAAGTACTTCGGCCCAAAGTCAAACAAGTTCCTTGCCTACTCGATTGCCTCAATCTCAGGCGCTATTCTCGCGGTCTGCTCCTGCACTGTGCTGCCGATGTTCATGGGCATCTATTACGCCGGTGCCGGACTGGGCGTTGCTACTACTTTCCTCTACTCCGGCCCGGCCATCAACGTACTTGCCATCCTGATGACCGGCCGCGTGCTCGGGCTCGAACTGGGACTCGCCCGTGCCATCGGCGCGGTCCTCTTCTCGATCGTCATCGGCCTGCTGATGGCGCTCATCTTCCTCAAGTCCGAGCGCCAGCGGGCTGATCTTGCGGGCTTCGCCGGTCTCACTGCGGAAGCGTCCCGCCGCAAACTCTCACAGAATGTTCTCTACTTTACCGCCATGATCGCCTTCCTCGTCTTTGCCAACTGGGGCAGGCCCAGAGAGCCGATTGAATTCTTCAGTCTTGTCTTCTCAATCAAGTGGTATCTCGCCGCCGTGTTTCTGCTCGCCACGCTGCTGATGATCTGGCGCTGGTTCAATTCCGACGAACGTAAGGCATGGGTACTCTCTACCTGGACTTTCGCCAAGCAGATTCTGCCCCTGCTCCTCGGCGGAGTCTTTGTCGCCGGATTTCTGCTCGGCCGGCCCGGGCTTGATGCCGGCATCATCCCGAACTCATTCATCGCCAGCCTTGTTGGCGGCAACTCGCTCTGGTCTAACCTCTTCGCCTCGGTCTCGGGTGCGCTGATGTATTTTGCCACACTGACCGAGATCCCGATTCTGCAGGGACTCTTGGGATCAGGCATGGGCAAAGGCCCGGCACTGGCTCTACTGCTCGCCGGCCCTGCACTTTCACTGCCTGCAATGATTGTCATCACCCGCACCATCGGCCCGAGAAAAGCGCTCGCCTACATCCTGCTGGTAGTGACACTCTCTGCTGTTGTTGGTATGCTTTATGGTAAGCTGTTTTGAGAAAGGAAACTCATATGCTCGTACAGATACTCGGAACCGGCTGCACCCGTTGTGAAGAGCTAGAGAAACGTGTCCGTGATACCCTTGCAGAGCTGAATATTCCTGCCGACATCGAGCATGTCCGGGAGATACGTCGATTCGCCGCAATGGGCGTCTTCATGACACCCGGGCTGGTGATCGACGGCAAGGTCGCATCACAGGGCAGGCTGCCATCCAAGGAAGAGCTCAAGAGGCTTTTCAGCGCGACTAAGAAACAGCCATGAAGCGTACCATTATGCCTTTTGCCGCTGTCCTTCTGGTGGGAGCCTGTACAAACCGGCAGCCTGCAATTCCAGCAAGCCGCGCTAAGGATGTGGTGCCGGCGCCAGCCGCCAGGGTTTACGACTCATCGCCCGCCATGGAGTCGACAAAGCCCGAAACCTCCCTGCTCTGCTGCGATTCGGTAAACCCTGGCAAGTGCCTTTCAGACTCCTCCTGTACCGACTGCCGACCTCGGACTGAAACAGAAAGCAAGCTCCCTGCTTCCACCTGCCCGCCTGGGGGTTGAAGCTTCTGACTGCCGGTGTGTATCACCGGCTGATGCAGCTGTTGAACTACTGTGTTAGTATGAAGACGAACCCGAAGGGCGCCTGCTGCGTCATGGACATGCTCTTGATCCTTAGAGAACAGACCGGCGCCAGAGAGTCAGCGGGAACCTGTCCACGCTGTGGGCTAAAGTGAAACAGATGCAAGTACCGTCCATCACCCCGCGCGGCTGGGTGGCAAGGACAATTGCCAGTCTGCTCCGTTTTTTCGGACTCTGGGCAGGGATTTCGGGCGCCTATGTAACTTTCGGTGGCCGCACCTGCCCCTGCTGTGGTAATCCCGGCTGTCCGGTCGGTATTGGCGTTGCGGGCATCTTCGGCGCTCTCGGCTCGCTGCTGATTCTCAACGGCCGCCATCTCCTGCGCCGGCTGGGCAGGTTTTTCTCCGGTCGCTGACCAACCCCAGACCGCACTCACTGCTTGGCTGTTACGAGCATATGCTTATAATCAGTCGATACCGTGTCTCCATGTAAAAGCACCACGAGGTCAACGGAGCGGCAATGAAGAATCAGTTGTCAGAAAGGAGGATACTGTGGTAGTAATACCGAAGCGGACATTCGTCTGCAGTGACTGCGAACATAGCTGGCAGGTTCCCTGTGGCACCGGCAGACCCGCATCGTGCCCGTCCTGCTCCAGCCGCAACATCCACCGCTCGCCCGAAGAGCGCGGGCCCCACTGGGCAGGCGGGCCCTGGCGGGGTCGTTGTCGGGGCTGGCGTGCAACGCCAAACCAGCCCCAGGGTGAGGCAAAATCAGGCGAATAGTCACGGACCAATTGTGAACGCACTCCGCGACTGCGAGGCGGTTATCTGTCGGGGAATGGGCAGGCGAGCAATGGCCGATCTTCAGGCGGCTGGCATCACGCCACTATTCCTCACCCGGGAGACCGATGTGGCGGGCGCTGTTGAGGACTATCTTGCCGGCAGGTTGGGGTGACAGTGGTGGAACCTGTCCGGGCCACTGACGGCATCACCAGAGGAGTCCTGCGGTAGTCTCCCGACTCTGGCTCTAGTTCGTTGTCGGGGCAACTTTAAGGGCAGATTTCTAGCCTAGGGCGAAAGTTCGGAGAGGCGCTGCCGCACCCGCGCCAGTCGTTCGTTGAGAAAACGGCTGGCGTCGCTGAGGGCCTCGGAGTCGGTAATGGTTGAAAAGACTGCGAGCATACGTCGGGTCGCGGTCAGCTGTGCCTCTGCCCAGTCCAGGGCAATGCTTACGCTCTCTGGCACAGCCTGCTGCCGGAGACGGGCTACTTCTGTCATGAGCTTGTCTGTCTCGCACCGGCACTCATGCAGCAAACGCCGCTGCTCCGATGTCAGTGATGACTGGCTGCCGGTGCTCAGCAGCTGACCAAACGTCGTCTTCGCAAGCCGGAGATGCCGTGGATTCTCTGAGAATAGCGGCATCAGCAGCGCAGTCGCAATCCCAAGAAGCACCAGAGCAAACAGCACCGGAGCTATGGGGCTCAACCGCTTGCGCGGGGCCGGTTTGGGCTCACGATGGCTGCAGCCGCAGGCGAAACAGAAAACCTGTTTCGGATTCATCGGTTCGCCGCAGGCCGGGCAGCGACCATCTGTCTCCTTCCGAACCTGTTTCCTACGCATATTGGGCAACTGCGGCCCGGGAAATGCCCTTAGACCAAAGTGCAGTCATAAGTGCCAGAATCACTACTGATACTAACTGCAGCACTTCTATTGCCTATCCTACCCGCCAAGACTTCAGCTCTTGCCACCGCCGACTGCGATTCCATCTGACTATTCCGGCGCAGCCTTGAGTTCTCCTGCGGTATCCCTCAAGAGCACCCACCTTCCATGATAGAACCAGACAGCCTATCGGGAGCCAGCGTGCTGCTGTAGAACCTGTCCCCTTTGACGGCTATATTCAAACCTGCCCGCGTGACACCCAAGAGTCGACTGGATCGCCCTAAAGCTTACCTCTCCCTATCAGACCCAGCACACCTGCTTCATATACTGCAAGGAAAATGGCCGGACGTATGGTAGCTGTCTCAACAGGAAAAACTCGTCGGCAAAGATTGTTGCTACCAGACGCCACAGCATCACCTGCACCACTATCGGGCTCGAATAGACCTGTAAGCCGATTCAACGATTCAGCTCCGGATAGAACCGCTGCCAGTGCTTGAATACCACAACAGCAGCGTTCACTGCCCACGCAACTATCAGCGCCGGCTCCGGATGACGCAGAAAATAAGATACGCCGGCATGAGAGCAAGTGCCACAAAAGTACTCCAGTCGTCCCCGAGCCGCAACACAAACTTGCCCACAACCAGCATACCACCCAGCAGACAGGGTACTTCCCAGAGTGTCACGCCCGACCAGACACCGAATGTCGTGGCAATAGCCTTGCCACCACGCAGCCGCAGGAACGGCGAGAATGCGTGCCCCAGCACAGGCGCAACAAGTGCCGGCAGAAGCCACCAGCCCCGCAGACCCAACAGCCGGTAGGCAGCAGCAGCCGGTAGCCAGCCCTTCAGGAAGTCCAAAAGCAATGCAAGGCTGCCAATCAGGAACCCCGCCGCCCGAAAGGCATTGACCGCACCGGGATTGCCATCACCGACCCGGCGCAGATCTACTCCTGAGAGCCGCGCAAGCCATAAGGAGAACATCAGCGAGCCGGCAACAAACCCAACAATGCCCATCAGCATCCCGAGCGGTGCCGGCGACCGGCTCACAGTTGCCATTCTAGCATACCCGCGCACATCGCCAAGTTTCAGTCGAGAACATCAGGGATAACCCTGCGCGTGGACGCTTGGGCACAGCTGCGACTCCCATGGGTCACTCGGCCTGCCTGCGGATCAACCGTCATGATACAATTGCTGTTGCTTCAGGTCGTCGAATAGAACCGCTCAAAGCCGAGACAAGTCCAGATAGAGCCTGCCTGCTGGCCTGAAAGAAGGGAGACAAGTTAGGATAGACTTGCACAGCCCGGGATCTATTTCGCGGCAGTACCGGGAGTCGCGCCGGTAGAGTTCGTTCTGGGAGAATAGAACCGAGTCGGAACACTAGGAGCAAGCAAGCCTGCAGCCACTACTACTGCCGGTCTTGCAGCTGCAGATTCAACAGTCGAAACCACGAAAACAGCTCCACCAAGGTCGGGAAGACTAATGGCAACATAACGAAATCCCGATACGATACCCAAAGTCTAGCCGGATATGATAAGGGGAATCAACCGGGGATTCACTCCCCCTATGCTCTAAGAGACTACCAACAAATAACTTACTCACCGGCCGGAAGCAGGTCCAGTGCCTTCTGTAAAAAGAGAAGGGGCAGGGCATCGAACATGCCCTGCCCCGTTGTGCGCGGCAGCCTGTTATCGGCGGGGCTGCTGACCGCCTAACACAAGTCTTGCTGCAGCAGTATGTTGCCCGGAAGTCAGCCTGACCAAGTATATCCCTGAACTCATACCGCTCACATCCAGTTGCAACGTGCCCGACTGCTCAAGTTCCTGCACCAGGGTGCGCACCATCCTCCCTGCCGGGTCGTATATGGCTAATTGTGCCATACCGCGGCTGGGAAGACTGTAGCGAATACGGGCGGTGGTACCGATGACAGGATTCCCTGCAACCGCCAGACCAATGCCATTGGCAGGATTAACACCGGCTGCCTGTTGGGCGGGCATCGGTGCTGCTCCGTTCAGACCTGCCTCTGGCGCCATGGTGTAGCGCCAGAATTCAAGAGTCCTGTTTCCTTTAAGCGCATAGAAGGTACGTCCGAAAGGATAACTTACCAGCGCACCGCCCTGATACACTCTGATGGGGCGGCCGGTCGATCCATCTGCGGGCATTGGCTCAAGCTCACGCCAGTCATTGGCAGCCGCATCGAACCACCAGAACTCACCGGTCTTGTTGCCCTTTAGCGCATAGAGAACCCCGTTCTTAAACGCACCGGAGCTCCCATCGGCTGCCTTGCGGATCTGGCTTCCCCGGGCAAGCAGCGGGATTCCGGAACCCATAGTTGGCAACCAGGCATCAGCTGCAAGGTCGTACCGCCAGAGCTCGTTTCTCTGCGGTTTATGGGCATAGATTGCCGAATTACCGTCAAAGGCAAGCCATGAACCATAACCCC
>JBDRUL010000035.1:6572-8367 GCA_039801305.1 Caldifarciminota bacterium
CTTGCGGGATTGACCGATCGGCGCCGGTGAGAGAATCTCCCAGGTTCTGGCTTCGCTGTCATAGCGCAAAAAGTCGTTGTTCGGTCCACGCAGTAGGTAGACATAGCCAGAACCGTACTGTGCCACCCACGCCATTGCGCTACCCTTCTTGACGTACCGGGTGCTTGGGCCAAACGGAACGTCTGGCAACTGCTCCCAGGTGTTATCTGCTACACTGTAGCGCCAGAATTCTGAAGTACCTCTGCCCTTAACCAGATAGATATACCCGTCGGCTCCGGCAATCGCCTGCGTACCGTTGCCGGGCAGGCGTCCGGAAGCGCCTTCAGGGATGCTGGCAAGCTCTGTCCAGCGTCGTGCTATAGGGTCAAAGACTGCAAAGTCAGCGGTCTTGTTGCCTTTACCCGCGTAGATCAATCCGCTCACCGGGTCAACTGTAAGCCAGCCGCCCTGCCTGACCGGTCTACCCGAACTTCCGGCAGGAAAAGACCTTGTCTCCTCCCAGCCCCAGCGCACGAGCGGCGGTTGACCATTGCCATTGCCGCCATTGCCGCCGCCGGCAACGACCTGAAACCACTCGACAGCAATATCGTTGGCAGGGTTGTTGTCAAACTGGGCAAAAACCTGAGCTCGGGCAACTCTTTCGCCACTGCCGGCAGCAGGCCATTGGGGCAGAACCACCGCCCGAGTCTGACCAGGTGCCAGCTCGGGTATGGTGAGCTCTTCACGGTATATCTGACTACCAGCATCGCTGATCTCAAAGACCAGCTGGAAAGGACCATCCAGCTCGCCATGATTGGTGAGAACCACCACTGGCTCCACAAGTGAACTCTGGAGTACTGCCCCCACGGGCGAAGTTATCTGGTCTATACCGATATCCCGACCGGCAAAGGTTATCCGCAGGTAAGGTTTGTGTGGCCCTGACTGATAACCCTTCACGTGGCCTTTCGCTTCGTTCTCATCAAACTTGTAGATGCCGAAAGCCACCCAGTCCTGAGAAAGCCCGGCCTGGACCGCAGCAATACCAGCAGGATTCAGGGGACGCTCGAGCCATCCTCTTGTCTCCTGAACCGGCTGGTCGGTTACCAAGACGCCATTCTGAATACCACTCCAGAGCAGCTCTGCTGACGAGCTCACCGGGTCGATACTCAAGTGTCTGACCTCTGTCCAGGGTCCGGGGTTCGAGACTGAGATCACATTGTAGACCATGCTTACACTGGTAATGACAGCGTTATCGGGAATGTCAGACAGGTCGAACTTCACGAATCCCTGCCACTTATCAGCTGGCGGGTCTTTGCCGAACATTATGTCGGCGTTGTGCTTGGACAGGCTGCCATTACTGTTCATTACGCGACCTGACGCATAGTTATCAGAAGGTGGATAGGCATTCTGCTGCATCCCGAGTCCGGTGCGCAGCATCATTGCCGCCATCGCCAGGGTCGCAACCAGCCTTACTGCAAATCTGTAACTATACTCGCCGTCTTTCATTTCACCCTCCCTTTCCTTTTCGTTCGTTCTTAGACACGCCCGTTGTGACGGAGATTCCGCAAAAGCCATGGCTGGTCTGACTCAGTTGTCCAGTTCGGAATCAACCAGAAAACAGAGAAGGCGGGAGACGACCAGGGCCGGTCGCAGAGGCGGCTGGGTGGGTTTTTATTGATCTAACTGGAATGTGAGCATTCCATTAGGTCTTTCGAGGAGGTTGAGATGCTTACCGCCTCCTGGACTGCCGTCTCCCGCCTAGCCAATCACCAATCCTGATTATATAGACTTCTTTACACTTGTAAAGGTTTTCTTC
>JBDRUL010000036.1:0-8358 GCA_039801305.1 Caldifarciminota bacterium
TTTCCCGCTTGAAAAGTCTCCTTGATTCGAAGAAGTTGATGCTTGGGCAGGTGCGTACAGAATTGCTTGATGTGAAGCGGCGGTTTGGAGACGAACGCCGGACGCGAATCCTCTCTGGCAAGGTCGAAGACCTCTCGGTCGAGGACGTGATTAGAGAGGAAGAGATGGTTGTTACCGTGACTCATCGTGGTTACATAAAGAGGATGCCGGTGAGCGTGTATCGACGGCAGGGAAGAGGTGGTCAGGGGCGTACTGGTGTCAGCATTACTGAAGAGGATTTTGTCGAGGGTCTATTTATCGCGTCGACTCACGATTATATGATGTTCTTCACGGACAATGGGCGATGCTATTGGCAGAAGGTGTACGAGATCCCCGAAGGCTCACACACTTCAAGAGGTAGGTCGATAGCAAACTTGGTGGAGATGGGGAAGGACGAGGTTACCGCTTCTTACGTGGCTGTGCGCGAGTTCAGCAAAGACAGATATGTCTTTTTTGTAACCAAGAGAGGCAAAGTGAAACGAACTACCCTAAGAGCTTTCGCCGCCCCACGGCGCAAGGGCGTCATGGCAATGCTCATAGAAAAAGGGGATGCACTCGTTTCCACTCTGTTGACAACTGGCAATGACGATGTTCTCATCGTAACTCGCAATGGACTGGGACTTAGGTTCAGAGAGACAGAAGTTCGTGCGATGGGGAGAGCAGCAGCTGGGGTAAGGGGCGTAAGATTAAAGCACGGTGATGAAGTAATCGCTGCGGTTGTTTGTCGACCTGATAGGTCTCTTCTAACAGTTTTTGAAAACGGGTTCGGGAAGCGCACAGACTTTGATTTCTTCCCTGTAAAACACCGCGGCGGCCAAGGAGTCATTGCAGCAAAGCCCGTTGAGAAGTCCGGCAAGTTGGCAACCGCCAAGGCAGTTGGCGAGACTTCGGAGGTTATCGTTACCAGCCGTAATGGCGTAGTCATAAGGGTTAAGTGTTCCGAGATTCGTAAGTGCGGCCGGGCAACTACAGGGGTGAAAGTGATGGCTGTTGAGAAGGGAGACGTCGTTACAGATGTCGCGTTAGTCGAAGAGGAAAGCCGTTCGCCCGTTAGTCAGAGATAGGTTTGTTGGTCTAATTCAGTCGGACGACCTAAGCAGTATAGCAGCACAGATTCGGGTATTTCAGCCAGATGGTTGATAGCTTGTGTGGATACTAGTCTAGTGAGCCCTAAGTGTGGCGATGCCTGACGATGTAAGACCATGGGAGATTACTCCAGGCCAACAGACGGGTGTTTCCGAATACCAAGCCAGTGTTTTCCTTGAAGGATATACGGAGAGGTTTTCGCACAAAGTTTGCTCGGGTCTTGTTGACTTGAGCTGACCTGCGAAATAGAATTCGCTCGTGAAAATCGGACTGCCGCGTGCCCTGCTGTACTATCGATACGGCAAGTTTTGGCAAGAGTTTCTAGCGGGGTTGGGCCACCAGGTTATCCTGAGCCGGGAGACTGATAAGTCTATCGTTCAGGATGGTCTCGGACGGGTTCCTTCTGAGGTTTGCTTGCCGATCAAGATCCTCGCCGGGCACGTGATGGATTTGGCGAGCAGGGTGGATGTAGTGTTCCTTCCGCGGATCGTTTGGCTCGGAGAATGTCTTTACGCTTGTCCAAAGATGATTGGGATTGTAGACATCTGCCGTATGATGATGTTTAGAGCCGGGAGTCGACTTATGGCACCGACAGTGAAGGGTAATTTCTTCTGGTCTCACTTTAGAGCCGGTCTGGGGCTTGGCTCAAATCCTTATGACGTATTCTGTGCCCTGAAGAAGGCAAAGCCATTACTCGCCCCGGCTACTCAACAGAGCGAGTTGCCACCACAGAGAAGAAGAATAGGTTTGATTGGGCATTTCTATAATACCGAGGACGCTTACGTTGCTCGACCGGTAATTGAAACGTTCAAACAGAGTGGCTATTTGGTGCTGACAAAGGAGGGACTTGCACCAGAGCTATTGCTTTCCCGGGAGGGACGCGCTGGAACCATACGTTGGTTCTTCGAACGCGAGTTGTATAACGCTTTTCGTTTTTTCCTCCATCAGACTGACGGTATTTGCGTAATCGTTTCGATGGGCTGTGGCCCTGATTCACTTATCGCTGAGTTCATGCGTGAGGAGGCGGCAGCAGCCGCGGTTCCGTTCTTAGAGCTGGTGATTGACGAACATACCGGTTCTGCAGGCCTTGTCACTAGGGTAGAAGCTTTTGTGGAGTTGTTACACCGAGTCAGGCCTTTCGCGGACGTCTAACAGTTCTGACGGCACAGTATGAAGGTAGCATTCCCGTATTTCGGATACGATACGCCGGTCCTGGCCGGGTTTCTTGAGGACTTAGGGGCGGAAATAGTAATGCCAGCTCCAACTTCAAAGCGGACGTTGGAGCTTGGTGTTCGGTATTCGCCTGAGCTCATATGTATGCCGTTTAAACTGACGTTAGGCAACCTCCTTGAGGCGATTGAAGCGGGAGCAGATCTCTTGTTCATGGCAGCAGGTGCTCGCAAGTGTCGCTTCGGATACTATCATTATTTGCAGAGCAAGATTCTGAAGCAGGTGCAGCCCCGCTGTCGGTTGGTACCCGTAGGTCAGTATTCACCCTACGATTTTTTCTTTAGGTTGATGCCGGAAGAGTTCGGTGTTTCACCGATTCGCGTAATCAGGGCTACCTTGAGGATGTTTGCGCGCAGTGTGCTTACGCGTGAGTTTAGACAGCTACTGAATCGCAAACGCGCGGTAGATTTTGAAGAGGCCGAGCGGCTGGAGTTGCAGGCTCTGAAAATCATCAAGAGAGCGAGGTCGGTTGCAGAAGTCCGTGAAGCACGCAGGCAGATACGTCAGATGTTCGCGCTGAACGGTGTGCTCCCGGATCTTAAGGTGGGACTTGTCGGTGAGATTTTCTTCTGCGTAGAGCAGAGCGCAAACCAGGAAATTGAACGCGAACTAGGAAGGCTGGGCGTAGAGGTAATATTTGAACGGAGCCTGTACCATCATCTTCGTCATCTCCTGGGGGTGGATGCCAGCTACTTTCGTTCAAGGTATCTGGCTAGACCATTTTTGAGGGAGTGTCCTGGGGGCGAAGCAGTGCGGACGGTGGGCGAGGCGATTCAGTTTGCACGTGCAGGTGTGGACGGCATTATTCAGGTGTTTCCTTTTACGTGCATGCCGGAAAACATGGCACTTGAAGTTTTGCAGCACGTTTCTCGAGAGTACTCTGTGCCAGTTCTTTCACTTTCTTTCGACGAACATACGTCTAGGACTGGATTGGTGACGCGGCTGGAGGCTTTTGTCGAGTTGCTTAGAAGGAGACGCCGCGCTGGTACCGGCGTCGGCCGTGGAGGGCGAGTTGTCGGCGATTGAGTGCTTTTTGGGCGTTGATGTTGGGTCGATTTCGACAAAAGGCGTGTTGGTTGACCGCAACTTCAACGTAGTGGCATCATGCTATTTGCGTACGCTGGGCAGTCCGGTCAAGTCGATTCGTCGGTTGCTGAGTGAGTTAGCGTCATCAGTGGACTCAACTGTCAGAGTTGTGGGAGCAGGTACTACGGGCTCAGCGCGGCGACTTGCTGGAGTGATGATAAATGCTGATGTTGTGAAGAATGAGATTATCGCTCACGCGGTGGCGGCGGGTTACTTCTATCCTGATGTTCAGACCGTTCTTGAGATCGGTGGGCAGGATTCCAAGATAATCATTCTTCGTGATGGTATACCGGTAGATTTTGCGATGAACACAGTTTGCGCTGCCGGGACCGGCAGCTTTCTTGACCATCAGGCAGCCAGGCTGCAGATCCCGATAGAGGAGTTTGGTTCGCTGGCCTTGGCTGCAAGAAACAGGGTCACGATTGCAGGGCGTTGTACCGTGTTCGCTGAGAGTGATATGATTCATAAAGCGCAACTGGGAATTCCTACACCTGATATCATCGCGGGGCTGTGTGATGCTATCGTTCGAAACTACATGAATGCAGTTGCCAAGGGTAAGGAGATTAGGCCAAGGGTGCTTTTTCAAGGAGGCGTTGCAGCGAACATTGGTGTGCGTCAGGCATTTGAGCGTGAGCTGGGACTAGAAATTACTGTTCCCGAACACTTCCTGGTGATGGGGGCACTTGGTGCGGCAATTCTGGCGGCAGAGGAGACTGGTGGGCTCACCACTCGTTTCGCGGGATTCGAGGTTGCGGAGGCAGAGTTTGAGACTAAGGCTTTTGAATGTGATGGTTGCCCAAACCGATGCGAAGTTGTTGAAACTCTTCGTGAGAACAAGGTCATCGATCGTTACGGTGACCGCTGTGGCAAGTGGTCGCAGTTCACCGGCGGTTGAGATGGGCAAGTTAGTCCTTGTTGCTGTGGTGGGATTCTATTCGGCGTGTTCAGGTAGGCAGGAGGCAAGGATGGTCAGGGAACCGGCTGTGGCGGGACAGTTCTATCCAGCTGATTGCACGAATCTGGGAGCGATGGTCGATGCGATGCTCGCTGATGCCAAGGGGCCGGGGCTCACCGGCAAGCTTGTTGCCTTGCAGGTTCCACATGCGGGTTACGTCTACTCTGGTTCTACTGCTGCTCATGCGTTCAGATTGCTGCAGGGGCTGGATTCGTTAACGGTTGTCATGCTGGGACCAAGTCACCAACAGTTCATTGATCGGGCAGCAGTCTACTCCCGGGGGAGTTGGAGAACTCCGCTGGGCGAGGTAAGAGTAGACGAAGGGCTTGCGGCCCGTCTTCTCGGAACAGATAGTTTCTTTGTCGATATGCCCAGAGCGCACTTGCGGGAGCACTCACTTGAAGTTCAGCTTCCTTTCCTGCAACGGGCTATGCGAGACTTTCGCATCCTTCCGATTATGGTCTCGCAGCCTAGCTTCGACCAGTGCGAGAGGGCAGGCCGGGCGCTTGCGTCTGTTTGTGCTGGCCAGAAGGTCATACTGCTTGTTTCTACCGACCTTTACCACGGATACTCGTATGTTGATGCAAGAAGGACGGATTCGATGACGGTAGGTTTATTGATGCGCAACGATCCCCGGACGTTATATGACGCACTCAGCAGTGGTCGAGCCCAGGCTTGTGGCGGCTACGCCGCTGTTGTAATGATGGTGGCTGCCAAAGAGCTAGGTGCTGATCAAATCACCGTGCTGGCGCAGACCACTTCCGGTGATGTAACAGGTGTGCGCGAAGGTTACTGTGTGGGCTACAGCGCGGCTGCCTTTGTGGATACCGACTCTGACGGTCAGACACTATCTTCAGACGAGCTTAGCGTTGAAGAGCGAGAGAGCCTGCTGAGGATTGCTCGACAGACGATAGAGGAGTACATTAGACACGGAACGAAACCGCAGGTGTCGGCCCTTACACCTCGTCTTGCTGAGAAAAGGGGGGTCTTCGTTACCCTTAAGGAGCATGGCTTACTGCGTGGCTGCATTGGCTATATCAAATCACCGTTACCCCTGTACCTTGCGGTGCAAGACCGCGCAGTGCAATCGGCAACAAGAGACCCGCGGTTCATTCCATTGAGGCCTGAAGAATTGAGCGAGGTCGAGATAGAGATCACGGTGCTCAGTCCGCTTCAGCCTGTTGCAAGCTCTGAGTCGATTGTTGTCGGAAAACATGGGGTCGTCATTGAGAAGGGACCCTATGGTGCCGTGTTTCTACCGCAGGTGCCGGTGGAGCAAGGTTGGGACCGCGAGACATATCTTGCTGAACTATGTCGCAAGGCGGGTCTGCCCCGTGATGCTTGGCGTGACCGTGATGCTCGACTTTACGTTTTCACCGGCCAAGTGTTCGCTGAGGGCGCAAGAGACCGCTGAGAGGGGTGTTTCTGAGTCTTGACTTTATTTGAGAGAGGTCTACAGTTGCTCGTAAGAAGTTCGGCTGCCGTCCGTAAGGAGGTCATGTGAACAGATACTTAGGTCTGGTTAGCTTGGTAGTCAGTTCGGTCATGGCGGGATGGTTGCCAATAGGGCAGGATTTACCCGATTGCCCGACTGTGACGATTATTGCGGAAGGCAGCAGTGCAACGGTTATCGATATTGTTATTGCCGGGCTCGAGACTAGAGTCGAGAGTATCGGTGGCGAAGAGTTCGTCCAAGTAGCCCTGCCAGGAGAGCCAGCTTCAACCGGTGATGTCGGCTTACCCGCTCTGCCGCAGATTGTCCGCGATTTGGGTGTCCCTGACAACGGTGATGTACAGGTCGAGGTGGTAAGCGCGGAGTTTCGTACGATTCCGGGCGTGAAGATCTATCCTTGGCAGAAGCCGTTGACCGACCGCGATCAGTTTCAGTTCGTGATCGACAAGGGGTTTTATGACCGCGATGCAATGTACCCGCGTGATATTGTCTTGGTAACGCGAGTCACGACTTGGCGAGGTCTACCATTTGCGACAGTCGTTTGCTCGCCGGTACGGTACAATCCTGCACGACGCGAGCTCACAGTGGCGAGCCACCTGCGGGTAAGGGTTAGGCACTCTGGTGAGTTTCGGTTGCATCAGGTTGAGCCTTGGGAGGTACGTCAGGCAGCAAGCTTCATAGACAACATTGAGCGCCTGAATCTTGAAGCGAACTGGAATGATGCCCCGGGGGTTCGCTATCTGGTCATTGCGCATTCAAACTATGTTGGTGGCTGGCTGGACAGTCTGGTGAACTGGCACATGAAGCGTGGAGTGGAGACAAGAGTCATTGCCAAGTCAACTTGGACAGCTGCCGAGATAAAGGACTCGGTCAGGGCCGAGTACCAGCGGAACAGTCCGCGAACTTTGCGCTGGGTGCTTCTGGTGGGTGAGCACAACGAGGTACCGGGCTATGCGTACCCGGGGGTTGGCTTCTCAGACGTCTGGTATACCGACTTGGAGCCGCCAGCGGGGGACGATTACTTTGAAATAGGCATCGGCAGGTTCAGTCCGGCCAATGTAGGTGACTTGGCGAATCAGATTCAGAAAACCCTGAAGTTTCAGAGGAGTCCTACTACCGGTTCCTGGACGACCAAGGCAACGTTGGCTGCACACTCTGAACAGTATCCGCAGAAGTACTCGGCCTGTTCCCGCGGCATCTACCACTTCCCGTACGCCGTGTATCGGTTCACTTTCGATACTGTGTTCGGAGGTGCCGGCGGAACGAATGCCATGGTCTCAGCAGATATCAATGAGGGTAGAGTGGTGGTCAACTACCGCGGCCACGGATCCGAGACTGACTGGTCGAGCTGGGATGCCAGCGGGCAGAGCTGGACTGCCAGTCACATCAACGCTCTTATGAATGGCGACATGACGCCGGTTGTCATAAACTGCTGCTGCCTGAATCATGTACTTTCGACCGGCTCGTGTCTTGGCGAGTCGTGGCTGCGCAAGTATCCTGGTGGCGCGGTGGCAAGCCTGGGGGCCTCTGAGGCTTCCTATACGATCCCGAACCACGGATGGGATTCTACGCTCTTCCGTTGTCTGGGAGATACCTATCGTATCAGCGTGCCAGGAGTGCGAGACTACCGGTGTCCTGTCTATGACCTCGGCGGGATGCTGGCAACAGCAGATGCGCATATTGTGAAATACCATGCGTCCGGCGGAGGTATTGACAATGCCCGTATGTACCTTTGGCTTGGTGATCCGGCATTGACGGTGTGGACTGGTCAGCTTTGCGTCGCCGACGTGACTTACCCGCCGACGGTGCCGCTTGGGAACTATGATCTGAATGTAAGTGTCGCAAGACAGGGAACGCCGGTCAGGGATGCGCTGGTGTGTGCATGGAAGCCTGGCGAGTTCTACGTTTTCGGATACACCGATAACAGCGGGAACGTTATTCTGCCGGTCTGCGCTACTACTCCGGGGAGCTTCTCGTTAACCGTTACAGGGCAGGGGTTTGTACCGCACGAGGGCTCGATCTTGGCAAGAACTACCGGTACGCCGTTCGTGACATTCCTTCGTTGCTTTGTCAACGACTCGATGCCGCGTGGCAACGGAGACGGGTGTATTAATCCAGGCGAGCAGATTATTTTGCCGACCTGGGTGAAGAATCACGGTGATTCAGTCGGTCGTTCGGTTACTGGCAGGTTGCGCATCAGTGATCCGTATGTGACGTTAACTGATTCGGCGAAGAGTTTCGGGAATGTACTGCCGCACGACTCTGCCTGGACAGGGCCGAATGGTTTTGGCTTCGCCGTTGCGGCTGGCTGCACGAACGGTCACATCATACATTTTGTTCTCTCCTGCCGCGATGCGATGGATTCAGTGTGGAACAGCCACATTTATCTCCGTGTTGGTGCACCCAGGCTCGTATATGCCAGTCAGGTTGCGGCGGATACGATCGCCGGTGGCAACGGCAATGGCCGGATTGATCCGAATGAGTTTTCCCAGCTTTATGTCGGCTTACA
>JBDRUL010000037.1:0-8344 GCA_039801305.1 Caldifarciminota bacterium
ATAGATACCAACGAAGGTGTCGGCTCTGCCCGAGCTGATCAAAAAAGAATCATGTTCAGCAAAACGGCCGCGGGTACAGACGAACTGGTTTGTAACCGTACCGAGGGTATCGGTTAACATTGCCGGGCTGACAAATGTGCCATTACCTTTTACCACAGTGAAACGGCAGACCGTGGCAACAATCGGGTCACCGTTGGCGTCGCGTACTGTTACGGTAACATTGGCGGTTTCGCCTGCGTCCACCGTATCGGGTTTGGTGATGTCGAGACGATGCCCACGGGCGCGTACTTCGAGGTGAGATCGATAGGACTCATAGCTGCCGGGTGTCGCTGTCGCCCAAGTGTTCTGATTTGGGCCGGGCGACAGAAACTCGACAGAGAATACAGCTGCGTCGACAAGAGTCGTTTCTGGCGGGTCGGCAGAAAACGAAAAGTCGGAATGGAGCCGGACACGCAGGTTCGGAGCAGTGACCAGATTCCAGCAGCGGTCGACAGGATACACGGCAATCTGAAACGGCTCCCGGACATATTGTGCGACCGGCCTACCACCCTTGCCGGGTGTTTGCCAGGGTTCAGTTGCAACGTCACCCGGCAGATGGTACTCACCGGGCAGTATCTCGAGCAGACCAGCCAGCTGCCCAGGGACTACCGTGAACTCTGAGGAGGTATCAGGTCGGAAGGGCTGTTGGACAGAAGGTAGGGCTACAAGTCGGTGCGTGCCGGCCTGCCGGACAGCGGCGGTGAAACGACCGGAACCGTTGCTGATCGTACCGCCCGGAGGTAATTGAGCAAAAGTGTCAGTGCAGGAGAAGTAGACGCTGTCGCTGCGGAATCCGACCGGGTTGAACCAAATGTCGGTAAGATAGACTGTAAAAACGAAGTTGTCGCCGGCAACCTGAGAGGAAGGTTGTCTCGGGAGTCGGCCAGCCGGCGAACCCGGAGCAAGAGACTCACCCGGTAGCATTACCAGTAGCCGAAACGGAGGTCCCGTAAAGACGTCGAAAGAATTGCTCTGGCCGGTTACGTTCTCCTTGGTGCAACGAATCGCAAGATTTGAGGCCAGAGTTACGATCACAGTTGTATCGCAGACACCATTCCGGAACACTACGACTCTGGGATAGATGTAGCTCCAGTAGTTGTCTCTGGTTGTCGAGAGGAGTGCTTCGCCATTGTAGGGATAGAGCGCACCACGTGAGTCTCTTGCCACAATCGTCACCGTGAAACTGTCGCCAGCGTAGTGGGGACTTGATATTGTCTGGAACTCGAAGGAGCTGAGCTGACCGAGAAGGAGTATGGTTAGTACCGCGCCCATCAGATGTAAGCCATCTAATTCTAGGGGCCTCATCTTGAGTGTCAATCATTTTGAGTAAGAGTCAGTTCTCTCTCGCGCTGACCGGGATGTTGACACATGGGTTGCTGACCATACGCTGAGCGTGGCGGTAAGATGAGATATGCCTCGTCACGTGCGCTCGCCGTAGTGGCGCTGGGGGTTGCAGTTGCCAAGGAGTTACCATGGTTTGTCTGGCCTGCTGTCGCTGCTGGGATCATCGGACTCCTCTTGCAACGAATGACGCGGGGCTGGTCGTTATATCTCGTGCTTATTGCGGCAGCTGGGCTATACACCCGTGCTCGTCTGCCTGAGCCACCGCCGGATGAGCTGTATGCTGGCAACTCGTTCACGGGGATGGTGGTGTATGAACCGCAGAGCGGAGAGCAGCGTCTTTATGAGATTGATTTGAAATACCCCGGCGACGGCAGGGTGCTACTAAGAGTTCGTGACCAGAATCTTCAACTGCGCTACGGCGATCTGATCAGAGTCCGGTCTCGAATTCATCCTCTGGCGTATCCTCGTAACCCCGGAGTTACTGATATGAATCGGGTGCTACACGAGCGGGGCATAGCAGGTATAGTCAACCCGAGACCGGATGAAATATCGGTTATAGGCAGTGGCCATGGTTCTGTCCTGATGCGCTGTGTGCTGATGCCGGTTCGCCGCTATGTTGCGCAGACGATCAAACGGTTTCTACCCCAACCAGAACGGGGACTGTTGTCCGGACTGATACTCGGGGGAAGGCGCTGGCTGCCAAGAGAAGTGCAGCGGACTTTTGCCGATGCCGGCATTATCCATGTTCTTGCAGTCTCTGGTCTGCACGTCGGGATTGTGCTTGGAGTTGCCTGGTTGCTGCTGTCAGTGTTATGTGCGCGAGGCTGGTGGCGTTTTGTCCTGTCAGCCGGCTTGACAGCCATCTACGCCGGTATAGTTGGCTGGACTCCTGCTGCGGCACGTGCGTGGCTGATGGCAACAATGACAACTCTATCTCAGCCATCTCAGCGTCGTTACACGCCAGTTGCCGGGCTTTGTACTGCTGGTTTAGTGCTTCTGTTCATCAATCCGTTGACACTGTTCGATATCGGCGCTCAACTGTCATTTGCCGGTACGCTCTGGATTCCTCGGATTGGTCCGCGGATAGGCAGTTTGACCGCAAGGTGGCATTCAATTGGAAGGCTCAGGCGGTATGTTCTCTTGCCTGCAATTGTCTGTGCCGCGGCTGGTGTTGGAACCGCTCCTTTGCTGCTACATCATTACGGCAGGGTGCAGCTGCTGGGAGTTGCAGCCAGTGCTTTGGTGGTGCCATTGCTGGGTCTAATCATTCCGGTTGGTCTGCTGATGATATCCCTAAACCTGGTGAGCCAGATGCTTGCGGGTTTTGCCGGTGAAGTAGTAAGAATCGGTCTTGCGGTATTGCTTGCCGGCGCCAAGCTCTTCGGCAGTGTCTCATGGGCGGCGTGGCAGCCGGGTAAACTTTCCTGGCCTTGGGTGTTCTGGCTGTATGGTCTCGGACTCATTATCCTTGCGTGGCGACAGAGGTGGGCGCGGCGAGCTCTACGTCTGGGGTTGCTGGGCGGTCTGGCGGTATTCTTCTGGACATCGGCACTGCGCAAGCCGAGTCTGGAAGTTGTATTCCTCGACCCGGGCAATGGTGATGCGTTGCTGATTCAGGATACTCTTGGCAGGCTGGTGCTTGTGGATGCTGGTATAGACAGACATGGAGTCCTGCTTGAGTACCTCCGCACCCGGGGTGTGCGCAAGATAGACCTGGCTGTTGTTACCCATCCTGATCGGGATCATTTCGGAGGGCTGCTCAATCTTGACAGAACGTTGAGAGTAGAACACCTCCTTGTTCCCACAAGGATGGGCGACAGCCTTTATACCGGTCTTCTTCGACGAACTGAAGAACAGGGAACGCGTGTTCACGTTGTGGGGAATGGCACCAGAGTTGAAGGTCTTGGCTTCGGGCTTCGTTTTGTATGGCCCGACCGGGCAACCAGTGTCCTTTACGAGCGAGGTCTGATTCCCACAAACGCCGTTTCCCTGGTTGCGCTGGCCGAGTATCGCGGTTTTCGGATGCTGCTTAGCGGTGATCTTGACGAGCCGACGGTCTTCAGCGAATTGGGTATAAAGGCAGATCTGCTGAAATCACCCCACCACGGCAGCAGAAAGGGGAATGCGCCAGTTCTGTTTGAAGCAGTCAGACCAGATTATGTGGTCGTGATGGGACGTTATCCCACTCCGGCTGGACTCGAGGAGATGCTGGCTGGTCGTGGTGTCAGATACATCAATACGCGCCGTGATGGCGGCTGCGTGATGCGGTTCAGCGGTTCCAGTCCACACTTCTTTCTTTGTCAGTAGGCAGAAGGACTTGACGAGCAGGTGTTCTTCCGGAGATTCTTCGAAATGGCAGTAGCGCGACTGCGGGTGTATGGTGTCCTGCTTCTGGGCATAATCGCGGTCTCTTTTGCCTCGATAATAATCGCACTGCTGCTTGAAGAGTACGCAGTGCCCGCACCGGTAATTGCAGCAGCACGGCTGGTTTTCTCCTCGGCAGTGTTGGCGCCGGTTTTCTGGTTGAGACCGGGCTCCCGACGGTCGGAACTTGGCCGGGTTCGCTGGCCTCTTGTTATTCTGGCGGCGCTGCTGCTGGCAGCACATTTTGCAACCTGGGTGGAGTCGCTCAACCATACAACTGTTGCCAGCTCAGTGGTGCTCGTAGCGCTCAATCCGATCTTTGCTGCAACTCTGGCGCCGTTGTTGCTCAAGGAGAGAGTTACCCGGCGCCAGTGGGCAGCGGTCGGACTGGGTCTTGTTGGCGCAGTTGTGATTGCTGGGCCAGCCATTTCCCGTCCCGGAAACACAACCGGTAATCTGCTGGCAATAGCCGGTGCCCTCTTCGCTGCCGGTTACCTTATCGCCGGAAGGTCGCTGCGGAGCGGTCTTTCGCTTCTGACCTATGTCTATCTGGTCTACACCGTGTGTGCGCTGTTGCTGGTGATACTGGTGCTGCTTGCCCGTGTCCCTTGCAGCGGCTATCGCTGGCAGGCGTACGGGCTGATGTTGCTTCTGGCGTTTGGTCCCCAGCTTCTCGGGCATACCAGTTTCAACTATGCGCTGCGCTACCTGTCTGCACCAGCTGTTGCTATGGGGGTACTGGGTGAGCCGATCGGCACGATTCTTCTCTCCTGGCTGTTGTTGTGCCGGGTGCCAAGAGCTTATGAGCTGGCAGGTGGGATACTCATCTGTGCCGGCATATATCTGGCGGCATTGCAGGGGCGTTCGTTGCTGGGCAGATTTGACAATTGTACAGTCAGGGATAGAATAGAAATCCACAAGTACAATGATTGAAAACTTCAAGAATTCGGCCGAAGGCACCAGTCTTTTCGTATGGGTTTCTGTTCTGTTCGAACGGAGGTAGTATGGCGGAGTCATGTCTGGCGATGGGCGGCAAAACACTTGAGATTCGCTGGCACGGCCGCGGTGGACAGGGTTCGAAGACAGCGGGACTGCTTTTCGGTGAGGCAGCTTTGGATACCGGTATGTACATTCAGGCTTTTCCAGAGTACGGACCAGAGCGGATGGGTGCACCGGTGCAGGCGTTCAACCGGATATCAGACAAACCGATCCGCATACATTCAGGTATCAGAGAGCCGGACATTGTTGTTGTCCTTGATCCGACGCTGATTGAGTCAGCTCATGTTACTGAGGGTCTGCGTGAAAATGGCATTCTGCTGGTGAATACGACCGTTGACCCGGCTGAACTCCGACGCCGCTTGAACCTGCCCGAGAGTATCAGGGTTTATACGGTGGACGCCTCCAGGATAGCAATGGAGACAGTCGGGAAGAACGTCCCCAATACACCGATGCTGGGAGCGCTGGTCAAGGTGACAGGTGTATTTACATACGACCAGATGATGAAAGCGATTCGGGACAAGTTGACCGAGAAGTTCCGCGGGGGCAAGGAGAAGTTCATTGAGCCCAATCTGGAAAGTGTCCGGCGTGCCTATGAGGAGGTCAAGTGTTAGCGTTTGACCATGTGAAGCCGGTACTGTTGAGCTTGGTAGCACACAGAGAGGAGTATAGGTGGCTAGGCTGAAGAGTTGGCGGGAGCTGCCCTGCGGGGCGATTATCGATGACCCGAAGGCGGTGCTTGAGAACAAGACCGGTGCTTGGCGGTCACAAAGACCGGTCTGGAACAGGGAGAAGTGCATCAACTGCCTGATTTGCTGGATCTACTGCCCGGATTCAGCCATCATGGTTGTCGACGGCAAGCATCAGGGTATCAACTACGTGTACTGCAAGGGTTGTGGCAACTGCGCAGCAGTCTGCCCCAAGAAGGTACAGGCGATTACCATGGAGCAGGAGCGAAAATGAGAGTGCCTGACAGAACTGTTGTTCGCCAATGGGGGCAGCGATGATCGTGGCAAAGACTGGCAACGAGGCACTTGCCTTCGCGATGAAGCAGATCAATCCGGATGTCGTCGCGGCGTATCCGATTACTCCCTCAACCGAGATAGTACAGATATTCTCTCAATACGTGCACGATGGACTGGTCGATTCGGAGTTTGTAGCCGTAGAGAGCGAGCACTCGGCAATGGCAGCATGTATCGGCGCGGCTGCCTGTGGCTGCCGTACGATGACTGCCACAGCTTCCCAAGGGCTGGCGCTGATGCATGAGATGCTGTTTATTGCCGCGGGGCTGCGTCTGCCGATTGTGATGGCGGTTGCCTCACGATCTCTCTCGTCACCACTGAATATTCATGGTGACCATTCTGATTCCTTTGCCTCGCGTGACTCTGGCTGGCTGCAGTTTTTCTGCGAGACGGTACAGGAAGGGTATGACAGCTTGATTCAGGCGGTGAAGATTGCCGAACGTGCCAGCCTGCCAGCGATAGTGGCGGTTGACGGATTCATCCTTTCACACTGCATGGAGCGGCTGGAGGCGTTTGAAGATGCCAAGGTAAGGAGCTGGCTAGGCAGGTGGCAGCCTAACTGGAATCTCCTAGACTGGAGAAAGCCTATTCTGGTAGGTCCGGCAACGATGCAGGACTATTACTTCGAGTTCAAGCGCAGCCAGATCGAAGGGATGAACCGTTCTCTGCCGATTATTGAGGAGGTTCAGGCTGAGTTTGCCCGAGAGTTCGGTCGTGGCTACGGAGTGATTGAGGAGTACCGGACCGAGGATGCGACAGCGGTGGTGCTGCTGATGGGTTCGGCATGCGGTACCATGCGCGAGGCGGTCGATAGTCTGCGGGCAGCTGGAGAGAAGGTGGGCATGGTCAAGCTGCGGGTGTTCAGACCATTGCCGCATCCCATACTCAGCAAGACGCTGGCAAGGTTCAAGACCGTGGCGGTGATGGACAGGGCGGACGCAGTCAATTCCTATGGCGGGCCGCTGTATACAGAAGTCACTTCGCTGCTCTATAACCTGCCGCAGCGACCCACAGTTCTTTCCTATGTATACGGTCTCGGCGGCAAGGAGTTTACTCCGGACGATGCTGCGGAGGTTCTCCGGGGTGCGCTTGCCGGAACCAAACCCGAGCTCGTAACCTATGTGGGAGTGAGGTAGTCCATGGCAAGACTTAAAGATCTGTGCAACAATCCTGAACGTTTCTCAAGTGGGCATCGTGCCTGCGCGGGCTGTGGTGAGGCTCTGGCGATTCGTCAGATTCTGCTGGCGGCGCCGCCGGCTGTCGTGGGTATAATGCCCACGGGCTGTACCGAGATATTCTCTTCTATCTACCCGCATTCGGCATGGCAGATTCCGATGATTCACACCGCGTTTGAGACCGCCGCTTCCACAGCCGCGGGAGTTGAGACTGCCTACCGGTTCCACCGGAAGATGGGAACTATCAAGGAAGAGATCAGGTTTATCGCCTTTGCTGGTGATGGTGGGACATATGATATCGGGTTACAGGCGCTTTCCGGTGCTTTGGAGAGGCGACACCGATTCCTTTATGTCTGCACCGATAACGAGGGCTATATGAATACCGGTATCCAACGCTCGTCAGCAACGCCTTTCGGTGCCCATACGACGACTTCGCCGGCTGGTCGGGTAGTCCCCGGCAAGCAGGTGCACCGTAAGGACATCATGGAGATTGTGATTGCCCATGACGTGGTTTATGCCGCTCAGACAACGGTGGCGTTGTGGAACGACCTGGTGACCAAGGTACAGAAGGCACTGGCAGCTGACGGCCCAAGCTTTCTCAATGTCCTTGTGCCCTGCCCGCTTGGCTGGGCGCATCCGAGCAAGATGACTGTCGAGGTGTCGCAGCTGGCAGCCGATACCTGTTTCTGGCCGATCTACGAGTACGAAAACGGCAAATATCGGATAAACTACGAGCCCAAGCAGAAGAGACCGCTGGAGGAGTTCCTAAAACCGCAGGGCAGGTTCAGCCATCTTTTCCGTGATGAACAGGGCAGGGCAGTGATTCAGGAGCTCCAGCGCCACATTGACGCGAAGTGGGAGCTGCTGCATAAGAAGCAGGCAGCTTTCGCCTAGACTAGTTCCAGTCGGTCAGGACAATTCCTGATCCTGCGGGCAGTCCCCGAGCAGCCTGTGGTCAGGGCAACTCAGTCGATAAGCACTGCCTTGCGGCTGACTATCCGATCAGCAGTCTCAATCCGGATTACGTAAACTCCGGCACTCACTCTGCGACCGGTGTCATCAGTACGATTCCAAGAGAGCAGGTGATCTCCCTTTTCGAATTCGGCATTGGCGACCGTTCTGACCAGACGTCCGCTCAGGTCGAATATAGCCAGATTCACCCGCGCCGGTTGTCCAATCGACAATCTGATCAAGGCGTTCTGGCGCACCAGGCTGGGTTGGAAGCTCAGGTTGAGGCGCAGAGGATCAGCAGCGACGGGCTCATTGATGTAAGTTATGACTGAATCGGTGGTGAACTTGATCGCTCTGCCGGCAGTGATCGGTGCAGCACCACGGTGATAGCTGGTGTTGAACAGATCCTGAATCGCTATCGTCTTCGTCGGGTCCTGCTCACCCACCGTACAG
>JBDRUL010000038.1:0-8156 GCA_039801305.1 Caldifarciminota bacterium
TTGACGCTCTGCACAATCCCGGTTACTGAAGACTGTGCGGCGATAGCGTCAACAAGCCCGCTGCTGACATTTTCCTCACGGGTGACCAGCAGTACCATTACACCGTCATCACCCCGACGCAGGATCAGATGCCGGATGTTGCCCTGGTGGTATTTCTCGTCATAGGCCGATTCATGCTCCCTTATCGCTGCCAGCGCCACCTTGCGCAGACTGTCGAACCCAGGCGGGTGAAGCAGACAAACGGGGATGTCGGTAACGTGGTGAGTTCCGCGACGGAAGAAACCGATACGGACTTCGTCCTGCCTCGCGACAGGATACTGGGTTTTGTTGCGGTAGTGCCATGCCTCGCCATCGGCAATGTTTGTCACGGGCACAAAGACCTTGCCTATGTGCTGCAGTGCATCGTTGACTATAAGTTTCTTGGCAATGAGCTGGCCGGGATAACTTATATGCTGCAGCTGGCAGCCGCCACACCGATCAGGATAGTGCGGGCAGGGCGGACTGACACGCAGGGGAGAGGGTTCGATGATGTCCCTGATCTCTGCGATTGCGTAGTCACGTTTGCGGACTCTGATGCGGGCGAGGATTCTCTCCTGGGGAGCAGCGAAAGGTACGAAGACCTTCATTCCGTCTAGCTGCGCCAGACCACTGCCGCCGGCTACGAGTCGCTCGACATAGAGTTCGGTTACCATGCGGTTATGATGCTTCTGACCAGATCGCGTGATAGCTGTCCGATTACTCTGCTGGCCGCGGTCGGTTCGTCCTCGCGGTTGGGATTGTAGACGAGCCGCGCACTCACCTGTCCTGAAGTAAAAGGCTCGTTGCGCAGGCGGTCGTCAGATTCGAAGCTCGCCGATATGGAGAGCTCGTATCCGCTTATTGATTGCGCGGCATCGTACACTGCGGGAACGCGACTGTAGCTGGTGAGAGTCACCGAAAGAAGGAGTTCGGCGTTATCTGTACCGGTCACCAGCAGGTTCCGGTCAGACCGGAAAGCCGAGTAGAGCGAGTCGGTGAGTTCCTCAGCCAGACCCGGCTGGGTGGTTCCGTTTGTGACCGAGACAACCGCTACTCGCCGGATATGAGAAGGAAGCAACGAGCGGGTCGAATAGCCGCACCCGCACAGACAGCTGAGAAGCAATGCCGGAATTAGCACTATCTTCATGTAACCGAATTGTCTTGGCAGGGTAGCCAGTGTCAAGCTGTGCTGACAACGTGTGTTTGACAGCATCAGCCTGCGCCCTATACTCGAGCGTGGAAAATAGAGATGAGAAAAGACGCGGTACGGTTGATAGGTCACTACTGACCGCGTTAAGCTACCTGCCACCCTTTTTCTTCCTGCCTTACCTCTTGCCTCGGCCCACGCGGGACGAGCGGTTTCACGCTGTTCAGGCGCTTCTTCTTCTGGGTAGCCTGCTTGGGGTAGCGGTTGTGGTCAGGATATCTGATCTGCTGTTTCGGCACCTTTTAGGTTCCATTGTGATTGTGGGGTGGTACTTTTCCGTTGTTGCTTGGCTGATCCGGTACCCCCTTGCGCTGTGCGTTGTCGTTATCTACCTGCTGGCGTCGGTGCTGGGTGCTACCAATGCAGCAGCTGGGCGGGTATGGCAGGCGCCTATAGTCGGGAGATTAGCTGAGCGAGCGGTCCGCTAGCTTTTCCGGGCTCGTTGTTTATTCCGATAATGTCTATTATGTAAAGTAGAGACCTGCCCGTCACAGCTCCTCATAGACGCCTGAAAGCTCTCGGGCTGCTCTACCCCACAGGTAGTTCTCCCTCACATAATTGCGCAGCGCATCACCCCTCGGCCGGTTGAGCGCCAGCTGAACCGCACTGCGGATGCTTGCCTCTGATCTCGGTTCAATGTATTCCACGAGGTCCCCGAAGAACTCGGTTGTGCCACCATGCTTAGTTATGCAGACTCTGGCGCCTGCCAAGCCAGCCTCCAGTGCTGATATCCCCGGAGTCTCGTAATACGACGGTAGCACAAAGACCCCGCAGGCGGCATATGCGGACTTGAGCAGCTCATCTCCAGGCGGCAGCGCCGGCAGCACCAAGGCCTGCCCGTGGTCCTTAGCCGCCTGCAAACAGGCTCTCCCGTACGGGGTGTCCACATAGTGGCCGATCAGCACGACCGGCACCGGTAACCCCTTCATTGCACGCAGCAGTCGCAAGGGGTTCTTACGCGCCAGGCCGATGTGACCGACATATAGTACGAAGTCCCGAAGTCCGTAGCGTTTGACAAATAACTCCGGGTTAGCGTCCAGAAAGCTCTCATCTACGCCATTCGGTACTACGGCTACACGTTCCGGCTCAACGCCGAAGGATCTGGTAATAAGATCAGCCTCAGCACGGGTGTTTGGCACGACCCTGACTGCCATATGACATAGGTCATGGCAGAAGGTGTAGTCTGTCCAGACCGGTCCCAGCCGGCGCAGCAGCAGGCTCAACCGGACAGCCAGAGCAGTGTAGGCGGGGCTGTGCCGGCTGTAAAAGACAGGTGAGACGACCAGCCGGGCACCCAGGTTGTGAAAGGCTCTGCCAAGATGATATGTTCCAACATGGGCGGCAAAAAGGTGTATCAGGGGTTTGCTGGTAAAGTCATATCGGCGCCAAGGATCGAAGAAATCTACCTCGATGCCAAGTTTCTGCAGCTCCTTCGCCAGCGAACGCATCTGTACTTCCACCCCGCCGCCAAGTATGGTTACCGAAGGATACGAAGCAAAAATAATCCTCACCAATACCCCCGCTGCAGTTTCCGAATCAGTTCCTGAATGCCCGCTCGCAGACGCGGTCGCAACACGGCAAGCGTCGCCGGGTCGAACGGAACTGCACGAACTGAATTCCAGGAGAGTAATTCCAGTTCCAGTCGCTGTGATTCTGCCGGTGCAAGGGCAAACCGGTCGGACTGTTCAATCACAATCCAGACATTATCAGCTGGCTGGTTCAGGTCAATTGCAACTGTTCTATCAGCAGTGCTGACCGAAAGGCGGAGTCTCTCTCTCTGCAGCCACCAGCGGGCATAGTCAGTCATAGTAATGGTCGTCGGTATCACCCTGGTTACAGCAAGTAGGAGGTCGCCAACGAGCGCCGGCTGTCTATTCATCTGCGATGGATGGTCATATAAGAAGCACGGCTCCATTCTTGCCAGTTGCAGAGAAGCCTGCCTCCTGAAATAGGAGATGATACGGGTAGCTGTCGCCTTGGCACGAAACAGGCTGCCAAGACTGACGGGGTGAACCGGGATCTGCAGAACCGGGTGTAGCCTGCCTTGGATGACCGGTCGCGAAGGGATGGTATCCCAGGAATAGCCAAACTCAGAAGAATAGACAAACCCCAGATTTTCATACAGTTGGGCGATAGACGGACTCCAGATGCCATATGGAGCAGCTACCCCGCATGGTTCAACGCCGGCGCTATGCAGATGGTTGAGTCCCATTCGGAAGTTTGCCAGATCAGTGGCGTATCTGCCGGTCAACCGGTGCTCTGCACAGTGGAGCTGGACGTCCTGTCTGGCGGAAATGAGTCTGGCGAGAACGTCAGCGCCTGCCGGTAGCGCACCGGTATGAATGAACCAGGTGAAGGAGAAGCCGGCTTTCTGGGCGATCTGCAGGCAGGTGTCGATCCCGGCGGCATCGGTCTCGTCGGTGTCTACCCTGAAGCCGAAAACTGAGGCGGCTGCTCCGGGTACATAAGAGAGACGTATGTAGGGAAGTCCAAGCCTAAACAGAAGAGACTTCAGGCAGTTGACAACAAGTCGTCTGACTCCTCCCCTGTCCACTGCCGCGACCCGTTCAAACGGCAGTCGTGGCAGCGGAGCATAGAACTGGCGGAGAGTGCTGTGCGTCCTGCTGAAGAGCTCCGAGAGTTCAAAGGGCAACAGGATAACGTTGCCTCCAGCAAGCGTTACGTTCAGGACTGCCGGATAGCGTCCGTTTACCTTTCCGTAACTTTCAAAACCCGAATCATCGTCAGGGCAATGTCCGACAGAGTCGAGCATAATCAACCCGGTATTACGGAAGAGAAGCGAACCGTCCGGTTCGATGTAGCGAAGTCTGATTTTCTTCAACCGCAACTCAGGAAAGAGCTCAGCAGCGTGTTCAGCACTGCTGAGAAGGGCATTACCTGACTCGATATGCCTACGGATGATGGCGCTATCGTTTCTGCCCAGAGCTGAATCAAGCACCAGCAGCTTCGGCAGTTCTTTTGCTCCGGCTGCCTCAGTGACGAACTGGACTCCTTCACCCCGCAGCAGCTCAGCCCAGCAGGGCGAACCATGCCACAGACCTATGTCAGCCATGACCTTATGTTATGGGCAGCAGCTGCTGGTAGAGATTGAGCAGTTCCTTCTCCGCGACATCCCAGGTATAGTTCGTCAGCACTGCCGCTCTGGCAGCCAGTCCGCGTGCAGTCGCAGCTGCCGGGTCGGCAAGGAGCTCGCTGATAGCAGTGGCTACTGCCATGACGTCAGCAGGATTTACCAGCCAGCCACATTGGTGCCTGCGGACGATCGTACCCATCTCTGGAAAATCTGAACAGATTACCGGCAGACCTGCACCCATGAACTCAAAGAGCTTGTTCGGCTGACCGGTGTAGTCATTCGTTCTTGTGCCTTGAAGCAGGATCACTCCTGCCATACAGGAACTGACTGCCCTGAACATCTCAGCATACGGTAGCCAGCCCAGAAGCTCGAGATTCGGTGACAGCCGGTTCTCCTCTGCGAACCACTGCGTCCAGGCTTCGAGACTGTCGCGCGGGTCGAAGCCTCCCGCCACGCGCAGTTTCAGTTCAGGATGCGTGTGCATAACGGCGGCAAGCGCGCGCAGCAGCACATCAAAGCCCCGGTGCCGCGAGATCAGGCCGGTGTACGCAAGACAGGGTTCACGTTCCTCAACAGGCGCAGGCAGGTCTTCGCGCCGGGGATAATTGGGAACCAGCACCACCGGACACCGGGCATTGTTGAACCGCCGCGCGCGGGTGGCATTGGTGTCGATTATGGCATCGGCGTCAAGCTTCGCCCGATGTTCAAGCCGCTCCACCCATCGGCAAGCTAGCCATCGCAGTGGCAGGGGCAGATCAGGACGCTCCATCTGAGCTCTGGCGAACCACTCAGTAGCTTCATATACGAGCTTGACCGACGGGTTCCTCCGCTTGAACGAAAGTCCGACCGAAAGCGCCCAGGGGTCAACGCAATGATAGACCTGAGCCTGTTCTGTACTTGCAATCTGCACCACAGTGCGAACCAGTCCCGGCTTGCGGCCAAGCCTTTGGACTGGGACAGGGACGATCTTGACTGGCAGTTCCTGCGGCAGAGGGTTGGTGTCGTGCAGACCGATCAGAGTGACCTGATAACCGGCTGCAGCAAGCGATGTCGCCTCCCGGTGCAGAAAGCGTGTATAGCCCACTGGATACGAGGTACTCAACAGGCAGACGCGGCGTGGCAGCCCGCGCTGGCTCAATTGGTATCGGTTGAGCCGGTCTGTTCGCCTTCCGGCTCTTCGGCTGTCTGTCCGGGTGTAGCGGGCGGTAACTGGCCAAGAACCCGCAGGCATTCGCGCGCGGTGTTCACGTGGATGTCAACAGTGTCGCGTGTATCCAGCGAGTAGCCGCCGGCAGTTACCACTGCGATCGGTATATTCCGGCGGTAGCATCCCTGAATCACAATACGGTCGCGCAGAGCCAGTCCCCGCTTGGTCAACTGAAGCGTGCCGAGTTGATCCCGGACATAGGGGTCGGCACCGGCGACATAGATCACCAGCTCCGGCCGGTGGGTGTTGAGAATCTTGGGAACCGCTGTCCGCATATGCTCGATATAGATATCATCGCCTGTCCCGTCATCAAGCCCAATATCCCAGTTGGATTGCTCCTTTATGGGATAGAGGTGTTCCTGATGAATGGAGAATGTGAAGACCCGGTCATCGCCCTGAAAGATCCTTGCCGTCCCGTTTCCCTGATGCAGGTCGCAGTCGATCACCGCTGCCCGCTCGATTCTATTATCCGCCTGCATCCGCCGGATCGCTACTGCGATGTCGTTGACATAGCAGAATCCTTCACCGTGGTCAGCGAAGGCGTGGTGGAAACCGCCGCCGATGTGCATCGAGACGCGGTCTTCAAGAGCGAACCGGCAGGTCTGAATTGTCCCTGAGGCGTGCAGAAAGTAGCCCGTCACTATCTCCATTGTCAGAGGCAGTTCTGAGCGGACAGTCCGGGATGTCCAGCGCAGGTTCAGCAGGTCGTCGACATACTCCTTCGTGTGTACTAGCCTGATGTCGTTGAGGTCTGGCTCCGGTGGCTCAAAGAATGATTCTGGTGGTACCAGTCCGTCGCTTACTAGCCGCTCATGGATCAGCCGGTACTTGTTGGTCGGGAAAACGTGGACGCCGATGTCAAAATGGTACTTCTCTGAATAGACAAACCGCATCGGCCGCCGTGCCTGGTCAGGCGGCGTCGCCGTCCCGGTTTGTGTCTGAGACTGTGCAGATTCTGACGGAGTCGGCTGGGTAGGCAGACTCTCTTCGAGGTTGCCCATCTGCGTGATTATAGGGCTCAGGCAGGGGCTGTCAAACGCTCTACCTGTCTTGACTGTCTGGCTCAGACTGCTACACTGAACCCGCCTTGCCAACTTTCGGGAAGACTCTGAAGACTACTGCAGGAGGAGAGTTATGGTGCTGGCTTTTGCCGAGCAGCGCGAAGGCACTCTGAAGAAGGTTGCTTTTGAAGCCGCGGTTGCCGGTGCGGCAATCGCTCAGGCGAGGAATACAGAACTGGCTGCAGCTCTGATCGGCCACAATATCAGCCCTCTGGCTGACGAGCTAGCCAGGTTTGGTGTCAGTGAAGTCTTTGCTGTTGACGATCCGGCACTTTTCCATTACACCCCTGACGGCTATGCGGGTGCGCTTGAGCAGCTCTGCCGGGAGCACAAACCCAGTGAGGTCGTGCTCAGTGCCACTGCTCTGGGAAAGGATCTGGGTGCTACCCTTGCTGCCCGGCTGGAAACGGCGATTCTTCCTGATTGCACTGCCATCGAGTTCCAATCCGGCGAGCTTATCGCTACCCGACCGATCTATGCGGGCAAGGCGCTCTCGCAGGTGAAAGCCACTGGCGCTGATCCGCTCATTATCACAATGCGTCCCCGCTCGGTTTCGCTGCAGGCCGGTACCGGTTCAGCCGGTAAAGTCATCCGTGCTGACAGCAAACCGGTAGAGCTGCGTTCACAGGTTGCGGAAGTCGTAAAGACGGTAACAAAGACAATAGAGCTTACCGAGGCAGATATCATCGTCTCCGGTGGCAGGGGAATGAAGGGACCGGAGAACTATGCCCTGCTGGAGGAGCTGGCAGCAGTGATCAATGCTGCAGTCGGTGCATCCCGGGCAGCGGTCGATGCCGGCTGGCGTGATCACCAGTTTCAGGTCGGTCAGACCGGTAAGGTCGTCTCCCCTACTGTCTACATCGCCTGCGGCATATCCGGTGCCATTCAGCATCTGGTCGGTATGATCAACTCCAAGTGCATCGTTGCCATCAACAAAGACCCGGAAGCCAACATCATGAAGGTGGCAGACTACGCCATAGTCGGCGACCTGTTCCAGATTGTACCCCTGCTGACCGAGGAGTTCCGCAAGGTCAGGCAGGAGCAGTAGGCATATGTTTCGGCGCCGGTAACTGCTATGCCTGCTACCAAGCAGACCGACGTTGCCAGTGTCCTGCCGATCCTCGAGCGTATCCTCGATACCTCAGAGCCGCCGGTTGCCAGATGCCGGTTGCTCTCCTCCGGTTTCGGTCCCTCGCATACGCTCAAGACCGATGAAGACCTCACGGGCACCAAAGCCTGTCTGGGTTGCGGCAACTGTGTCGATATCTGCTCGCTGCTGGCAAGAGAGCCGGCGCGGCTGAAGAAGACAGCCCAGCGTACATCGCTGGCGCTGGAGACGCTGGTAGGTACTGACTGTGACCGCTGCTATGCCTGCGTAATGTCCTGTCCGCAGGTGGATACAACACTCAAGTACTACATTGTCAAGACCCGCACCGTGGAGCAGCTCAGGTACCTGCTCTCCCGGCTGCGGCCGTCAGACGATTACTATCTTGATGCACTGCTGGAGGCTGCTCTCAATGAATGAGAACCTTGTCGATATCTATGTGATGGGTGAGCATCACCGGGTGC
>JBDRUL010000039.1:0-8074 GCA_039801305.1 Caldifarciminota bacterium
ATCTTTACGGCAACCGAGCCGATGTAGCCGGCACCGCCGGTAACCAGAACTCTCACTGCGGGCAACTATACACGGCTGAAGTCTGGACGCAAGCTGGAGACTGGAAGCCCGGCAGTACCGATGGTATAATCGGTCTGTGAATATTGCTTTGCTGTTCCTGCTGCTAGCGGGTGTAGAGTTGCAGCCGGTTGGTCAGTTCGGACAGGGCAGTCCGGTGCGCATTGTGCGGATCGAGGTGAGCGAACACCGGCAGGTCTACTCTCTGACGCGGGAGCTGGGTCTGGATGTGGCCGATGCACAGGCTGATCATATCATCGCTTACGCAGACGATGCGATGATCGAGCGAGTCAGGGCAAGGGGATTCAGGGTCACGGTACTGGTTGAAGACCATACTGTGCAGAGTCCACAGGAGCTGCAGACATACCACTCATTTGCGCAGGTCTGCAGCATAATGCAGGCGACTGCAGCGGCATATCCGCATATCTGCCGGCTGGAGACCTTGGGGTCTTCGTACGGGGGCAGGCCGATAATCGGCGCACTGGTAACCGAGAGCCCGTGGACAAGTCATGATCGGCCTTGCGTGAGATTGATCGGCGCGCATCACGGCAATGAGAAGATATCTACCGAGGTGACGCTCTCGTTCCTGCTCTTTCTCTGCGAGAACTATCAGGCCAGTCCGCAGGTGCAGGAGCTGGTGAATTCAAGGCTCTTCTGGGTTATTCCGGTGATGAATCCTGACGGTCACCTGAGCAACAGCCGGTACAATGGCGCTGGAGTTGACCTGAACCGGGACTATGGCTGGGAATGGCAGGCGTACAGTTCGCCTTTTACACAGCCGGAGACCAGAGCGATAATGCGGCACGGGTCTGCCTGTCTGCCCGGCGTGGAGTATGAGTACCACTCGACTGCTTCGTATGTGAACTATCTCTGGGACAACACGCCACACGATCCGCCGGATTCGGGTCTGATAATGGAGCTTGCCCGGCGCTATGCGGACTCGACCTACGGCTCCAGCACCACCCGACTCACCCGTATCAACGGCTATGACTGGTACGAGGTGCACGGCTCGTGTCAGGACTGGGTGTTCGGCGCACTGGGTGGAATTGCCAATACCATCGAGACCCGGCAGCCCTCAGACCGGCCAAGGGTGGACAGTATCTGTGTTGCCAACCGGAGGGCACTGCTGGATATGGCGACGATTGCCGGCTGGGGTCTGCGCGGAAGAGTCTACGATTCCATCAGTAATGAGCCGCTCTTTGCCCGCATTGAGGTTATCTCGCCGCGACGCTGGAATGTCTGCACTAACGGGCTGGGCGGTTTTGCGAAGATGCTGGCACCGGGCGTATATTCGGTGCGCGTCCGGGCAAATGGCTATGTGCCAAAGGAGTTCAGCGGGGTGGTGGTGCCGGAGACCGGCGCGGTCTTTCTGGATGTGGCGCTGAACCGGCCGGTGGCTGAGCCGCTCTGCTACTGCCAGCAGATTGTGGCGCTGCGCCGTGATGACGACAATCATCTGCAGACGAGTCTGGGGATGGATGCGCTGGGCGAGCCGGATCAGCGCTATTACCGGGTTGGTCCGGGCAGTATCATATTCCGGCTGGACGAACCGGTCTGCAACCGGAGTGGCGATGACATTACCGTGTTCGCCACCGGCAGCTGGACAGTTGCGGGCACCAATGACCTGTTCGGGACTTGGACGACGATCGGCAGCGGTTCAGGACAGCAGAGTCTTGACATCGGCAGTGTCGGGCTGGACTCGTGCCGTTTTCTGCGCCTGAGTGAGCAGGCGAACTGCCAGCTTGACGCCATAGGCTATCTCGGCAGAGAGCGGGTCGGAGTTGGCGAAGCCCGGATTGCGTCGTGCTGGTCTCTCTCTGTTCTGCCCAGCGTGGTGCGCCGGGGAGCAGGGATGGTCAGAATCGGCGGGTTGCCACAGGGGCAGACCAGAGGCGTGAGGGTTTCGGTCTTCGATGCTCTGGGCCGGTGTGTCGGGCAGCAGGAGAGTTCTGAACCGTTGCTTGATATCAGCGGACTGCCGTCCGGGGTCTATCTGATAAGGGCAGCCGGTATCGGCGGAACCGGTTCAGCCCGGCTGGTGGTCGACTAGACTTTTTCTCTACCCGGCCGCACCAGACACCAGACCGTTACCGGTGAGTTCCGAAGCGGCACACAGGCTTTCAGCTCGAAACCCAGCCGCTGGTAGAACCTGACATTCGGTTTGGACTGGGTCTCCACATAGCACGGCAATTCGGTCTTTTCCAGCCGGTGCTGCACCAGTGCGGTGCCGACGCCTCTGCCCTGTGCTTCTGGCAGTACGCCGAGCTCAGCCAGATGCTCGTGCCTGCCAGTGATGAGCTGGCGATGGAGCCTGGTGTTGAGCCGTTCTGCCGCCATCATCCGGCAGAGCGGCACCAGTCCGAGCTGCAACGGCAGGACTAACCCGGACAGCAGCAGCGGCAGGGGAAGTCCCAGTTCACTCCAGCTGTCGTCCAGCCACATCGCCACACCGCTGAGATCAGAGCTGACCTCGACTGTGCCGTAGTGCAGTCCGACGCCAAGATACCAGCGGAAGAGTTGTTGCAGCCGGCAGAGGCGGTGCCTTGTGTCAGGAAATACCCAGCTCCAGAGCGGGTCGTTTCGAAACGCCCGGGCAAGGGTGGCTGCTGCCCGGCTGCGGTCAGCCGGGGAAAGAGGAGTTATACGGGTCACTGACTACCGGGTATGGTGCCGGCACTGGCGCAGGAGCTAGACCGCGGCCGCACGTTCAATCGCTGACCAGACGCGCAGGAAGTTCTGACCAAGTATCAGCTGCAGCCCTTCTTCGGGATAGCCGCGCGCCAGCAGCCCGGCAGTTACCGCAGCAAGCTTTGAGACATCTTCAAGACCGGCAGGACCGGCACCAAAACCGTCCCAGTCTGAGCCGAAAGCGACATATTCAGGCCCGACCAGCTGGACTGAATGGTCGATGGCATTTATCACATGCTCGATGGTTGCCGAATCTGGTTCTGATACCAGAAAGGCGGGCAGGAAGATTACGCCCAGCAGCCCGCGATGCTCTGCCAGAGCTCTGATCTGATCATCGGTGAGATTGCGGGGATGGTCGCAGAGCGCACGCACACCCGAATGGGAAGCTACAACCGGTGCCTGACTGGTGTCCAGAATCTGCCAGAATGACTTCTCCGAGCAGTGGGAGACGTCGACAATCATTCCCAGCCGGTTCATCTCTCTGATGGCATCGCGACCAAGCCGGGAGAGCCCGGAATGCGGCTGGTGCTCGTCCCAGCCGCCGTCAGCCAGCTCGTTCGAATTGCACCAGGTGATGGTGAGCAACCTGACGCCGGCATCCCACCACTGCCTGAGCCGGTTGATGTCGCCTTCCAGCGCATGGCCGCCTTCGATGCCGGTGATGGCGCTGATGCGACCGGAGGCAAGAGCTGTTTGCAGTTCACCATAAGAACGCACCCGGGTGATGCGGTCAGGCGCCCTTTCGCAGAGGTTATCGAGCCGGCTGATGACATTGGCGATGTAGGCTTCATATTCGCCGGCTTTGAGCTTCTTCGGATCAGGCCAGATGGCAAACACCTGTGCCTTGATTCCGGCTTCCATCATTCTGGGGATGTCCAGATGACCGGCTTCTGAACGGACAGTCAGGTCGCGTTCGGAAAGGATCGAGTCACAGTGCAGGTCGCAGACGAGATGGTGCTGGTGCAGTTCCCGGGCACGTGCCTCGGGAGACTTGTCAGCCTGCTGGCCGGGCATTGCACGGATAGTAGCCGGCAGTGGTAACAGGTCAAGTACGGCAAAGGATGCCGGCTAACGCTGGTGTTGACTCACCAGTTGGTGGCTCTAATATGAGCCATGCTGAAGGGTCATTTTCTCGATGTTGCGGCTGAAAAGTCACCTATGCCTGGCACCGATGCTACCATCCGCTGGCTGATTTCGAAGCGAGAGGGCGCACCGAACTTCGCAATGCGGTTGATCGAGCTTGCGGGCAGGGGTGAGCGGATACCGCTGCATGAGCATACCTTTGAGCACGAGATGTTCGTCATCGCCGGCACCGGCAGACTCCTGCAGCAGAACAGAGAGGAGCCAGTTACTGCCGGTGATTACATCTTTGTTCCGGCTGGCGAACAGCACGGGTTCGTGAACGAGGGCGACAGTCCGTTCCGCTTCATCTGCGTTGTTCCGAACTCGGCTGACACGCGGCAGCAGGGGCCCGGGGTCAGCAGGCCCTGATCAGGAGGAGATATGCTCGATGAGCGGGAGAAGGAACTCTACCGCCGGGCACGGGAGCGCGTGGGCGCTCAGCGCTCGTTCTTCGTACACCTGATTACCTATCTGCTGGTGAATCTGATGCTCTTCATTCTGAATGCGGTGAGCCGAAGCTCGGGCAGCGGCTGGTGGTTCTTCTGGCCGCTGATCGGCTGGGGAATCGGGTTGTTTGCGCACGGGTTCTCGGTCTTCGGCGCCTTCGGGCTCTTCAACAGTGCGTGGGAGGAGCGACAGATCGAGAAGCTGGTCGAGAAGGAGAAAAGGCGCCAGGCCGGGCAGTAGGGTTGGCTTGACTTGACAGGCAGTCTGCACATAATCAGAGTCACAAAGGAGCGGAAGTCCGCGACCACACGCGCCAGAGCTCGGCGAAAACACAAGGCAGGCGGACCCGACCCTGAAAACATAGTCGCAGGAGGCGCTATGAGAACAGTAGTCGTAATTGCGTTGGCGGCCGGTCTGGTTCTGGCCGGGAATGTCTCCGTCACGCTGCAAATCAGTCCTTCCGATATCTCGATTTCTGACCGGAACGGTTATTCAGTAGTGGAGTTCAATGCGGTTCCTGCCGGTACCGCGCCGGCAGCAACCGGGCAGCCCGGCGAGCCGCTGCTGCCGCAGATATCCGGCAATGTGCTGATTCCGGCAGGTGCAGATGTCGAGCAGATCACAGTGACGCCACTGGAGCGGATAGAGCTTGGTAGTTTTCAGCTTCATCCGGTACAGCCGATGCGGCCGCTGTCGCAGCTGAACAGTGTGCCGTTCGTGGCGCCGGATGCGAGAATCTACGGCTCGGATCAGGTCTTTCCGGCTCAGCCGCTGCAGACAGTACCGGCAGGCTCAAAGGCCGGGTTCAGAATCGCCGGTTTCATCTACTGCCCGTTTGAGTACCATCCGGCTTCGGGTCGGCTGATGCTCGTAAGCCGGGCTCGGGTTGATGTGAGCTACCGTGAGAATGCAGTCAGTGCGCCGGTGCTGACCTTCAGCCAGCGGGATTTCATCAGTGATGATGTGTCGGAACTGGTGATGAACAGCCGTGATGTCGCCAGATTTGCCCCGCCCGCTGCCGAGAAGGATGCCGGTGAGGTCGATGTTGTTATCTTTGCCAACTCCACACTGGCGCCATCATTCAGCGGTCTGCGGAACTGGCTGATGCGCAAAGGGTATTACACCATCATCGTCCGATATGACACACTGACTACACCCGGCCGCGACACCCAGGAGAAGATGCGCAACTTCGTCAAGAAGCTGTTTGCCGAGAACGGGCTGAAGTATGTCATCCTCGGCGGTGATGATGGCCTCTGTCCGGTGCGCTACGGTTATCTGCCCTATTCGACCTACAATGTGCCGGCAGATATGTACTTCGGGGATCTGGACGGAACCTGGGATGCCAACAACAACAGCCAGTTCGGCGAGATGACCGGCGATTCGGTAGACCTGTTTCACGATGTCTACGTTGGCCGGCTGCCGGTAGACAATGAGACGCACATCAACACATTCGTGCTCAAGGACACGATCTTTGAGCTGCGTCCGGATTCGGCTTCGCTGCGGGGCTTCATCGGTGGCGGCGAGTGGCTCTGGCAGAATATCGGTATGCACGGAATGATCGTAAACCGGGTGATTATCCGGAACCTGAATGCGATGGCGAGCCCGTGGACGGTCGATTCAGGCCTGCCGCTTACGCCGACGCAGGTGATAACCGCCACCAATGCCGGCAGACAGTTCTTCCACTTTGCCGGTCACGGCTCGAACACCGCCTTCGGGTCTACTTTCTCCACTTCCAATCTGCCTTCGCTGACCAACATCAACAAGCCGTTGATTGTGAACTCGATCGCCTGCGACTGCGGCTGGTTTGATCCGGGAACCGAGTGTCTGGGCGAGCAGTATGTAACGGTGAGCAATGGCGGAGCAGTGGCGACAATGCTCAATGCCCGCTATGGCTGGGGCGCACCGCCGTGTCTGGGACCGAACGATAACCTTGATATGCAGTTCTACAACAACTACATCAAGGGTTTGACACTCGGGCAGTCCCACGGGCTGGCACGAGACTTTCTCCGGAATGAGTCCTTCAGCCAGATGACGATGCGCTGGGCGATGTACACAAACACGCTGCAGGGCGATCCGACAATGCGGATGTGGCGGCGTCAGCCGGTGATGCTGCAGGTTGATGCGCCGGATACGATTTCTGCCGCACCCCAGCAGCTGGCAGTGACGGTTTCAGCTGGTGACTTGCCGGTAAAGGGTGCCCGCTGTGCGGTTACTCATCTGGGTGAGCTCGTCGGCCGGGGAGTGACCGGACAGAACGGTGTTGCCTATGTCAACATGATGGCGGTGCAGGATACCTGGACTCTGAAACTGGTGGTGACCGCCCAGGATGCCCGGCAGTATGAGAAGCCGCTCTATGTTACACGCGGTCAGGCCGCGGCGCTGGTCGTGTTCAGCCACAAGTGGGTTGACGACCCGAACGGACGGCTGGATCCGTATGAAGCATCTGATGTCTATCTGGTAGTCCGTAACATCGGCAACGCACCAGCGACAGCGGTAACCGGGATTCTGCGTTCCGGTTCGCCCTATGTGACCGTACTCGATTCCACCTCGTCCTATGGTGCAATCGCTGTGGGTGATACCGCACGCGGTGATGTCTATCGGGTCTGGGTGAGCCGTGACTGTCCGCACGGCCACGAAGCAGAGTTTACACTGGTGCTTTCTGGCAGCGACGGGCAGTGGACTTCTCTGCCGTCGCTGGTTGTCGGTCTGCCCAAGGCGCGTGGCGGACACTGGGCAACGATTGATACTGCTGACTTCTGTCTGGCAGTCTGTGCCAACGGCGGTATCGGCACTACCTGGTACGGCGGCGAAGGCTATGGATTCATCTATCCCAAGGTACGGCAGTGGTCTTCGTCGGTACTGATGCACGGTGGTCTGATTCTGGGAACTGACACCTCCTGGGTTGCGGATAACTTCTACGGGGTACCTTGGCAGATCTGCCCGGAAGACTTCCAGATGGAGGAGTCCCTGCGGATAGTGTATCCGCCCCAGCTGGGGGATCAAGAGTACTCGTGCGTGTTCAGCGATGCTCGTCACCCACAGCCGAAGGGACTCTCTATCAATCACCGGGCTTATGCCAGCGCCAGAACTGCCCATAAGGACTTTGTGGTGCTGGAGTACCGGATAGTAAATACTGATACGGCACCGATTGAGGGACTGTATGTGGGGCTTGGTTGTGACTTCCGTACGCCACCGTGGAATTCGAACGACCAGACTGACTATGCCGGCACCGATTCTGCCCGTAAGCTTGCCTATGTGAAGTCACATGCATCAGGCGAGACGCTGGCGGTTGGTGTCCGCCACATCTATCCGGATCCGATGAACGGCTGGGCAAACTGCATAAACCACAACTCCTACATTGCGGACGGTTTCACAAAAGTCGAGAAGATGAAGTTCTTGGATGGCCGTCTGCGCCAGACTACCGGTACCACAGCGGCGAACTGGCATGCAATGGCTTCATCCGGGCCATACACCATTCCGGCGGGTGACACCCAGATAGTGGCTTTTGTGCTCTGCGGTGGACGAACGGTGGTTCAGATGACCGCCAGCTCTGATACAGCGCTTAACTGGTACAGTCCGCCAACCAGTGTCTCCCCCTCCCAGACTTCCACGGAGTGGGCGTGGCCGGCCTCGTGCAACTCATTGAACGACTGCTGCATGCCGTATGTGATCCAGGTGCCGTGCACCCCGCCCCGGGGGGAGGCGCAGCCCCGAATGACGTCGTTGAAGCAGGTATCGAAGCTCACGTGAAAGCGCCCGC